>NZ_JAWYAJ010000304.1:0-40028 GCF_034124845.1 Robinsoniella sp. | reverse complement strand
ATACCGCAAAGTGGGGCGTGCAGATGGCGGGAATGAATTTTCAAACACGCTCTAGTACAGCACCGCCCGGTGCTGCATTGTATAATTAACCGGAAATGCATCGCCTGATCTAGAACAACTTTAATAATTACGTTCTCGCAGTCAGACGGACATTTTACGATGAATAGCACAATGCGGCACCGGGCGGTACTGCTTTATTCTTGCTTTATTCTTACTTTATTTTTACTTTATCCTTCCTTTATACCCGTTCTTCTCTTTGAATCTCTTCCAGGATTTCTCCCTCTCTCTTATGGCAGGTAAACAGCAATACCTGACTGTCACTTTTACAGAGCCATTTCAGTGTTCTTTTCAAACGTTGTTCATCATACATGACAAATGCATCATCAAATATCAGAGGCATTTTCTCACCGCTTAGAAAAAGCTGTGCCGCCGCCATTCTCAGTGCAAAATAGATCTGATCCATCGTTCCTCTGCTGACCTGTTCCAGATACAGCAGTTTATGGGGTGTATTGATCCGTACCTGCATATTGGCATCCAGGTATATGCTGGTATAACTGCCTCCTGTAACCTCATTTAAGATATCTGATGCCGTATAGTTCAGCTTCCTTGCAGATTCCTTGTATATCTCTTTGGAAATCTCCTGTATGGTGGATATTGCAATCTCCAGTGCCTCTATATCATTTTGAATCCGGTTGCTGTCTGCTTTCTCTGCCTGGATGTCCGATTGGTTCTCCTTTAGATTTTCTAATAAAACCCGTTTTTCGTGTAATTCTTCCTGAATCCGTTCTAAGTTCCATACCATTTTCTGGGAGGCTTTGGACGCTGCACTGGTGTACTGGCGGCCTTCCTGCTCCCGGCTTCTGGTAT
This sequence comes from Robinsoniella sp., assembly GCF_034124845.1. Taxonomy (NCBI): domain Bacteria; kingdom Bacillati; phylum Bacillota; class Clostridia; order Lachnospirales; family Lachnospiraceae; genus Robinsoniella; species Robinsoniella sp. The sequence continues at coordinate 39,161 of NZ_JAWYAJ010000304.1, read as the reverse complement.
AGCGGTTTGTATACCAGCAGTAAGCAAACAAAAGCACAGCAGCAATTCCCAATGACATTTTCAGCCATAGGGGTTTTAGCAAAATCCCCATCAGAACCGCTATCCCTGCTGCGGTAATCAGATAGATCTGCCGTATTTTCAACATTTTGATTTCTTCCTGGTCTCTTGCCTCTATGCGGGCTCTTTTTTCCTGCTCCGCAAGTCCTTCCCTGGCCTCTATGCTGCGCAGTTCCTGAAGTTTACGCGTTCCGTCCTCCTGCTGCTTCTGCAGCCCCCGGATCTCCTGTTCCACATAGTCCAGTTTGATCTGTACCTGTTCCAGGCGTTCCGTGCGGATTTCATCCTGCTGTTTCTTTTTTATCCCGCATTCCCGCTGCTTTTCTTTTAGGGTCTCAATCGCTCTGACCACATTGATTTCATCATCCCCTGCACTTTCAAAGTTCGCCATATAATTTCGCAGTTCTGCAGCCAGACCCTCATCCGTCTTGCTGGAATTCTGGCGGATAAATATGGTATTGCGAAATGCAGTTTCATTCAGTCCCTCCATGAGCATCTGAAGGTCCCCATGTATAATATCCAGCTCTTCCCCGTCTGTCTCACAGATCAGCAGAGCCTTTTTTTCCAGTTTATTAAAATTTCTTTCAATCCGAAAGATCTTTCCACCGCTTTCAAACCGCATAACACCGGCAAAATATCCCGGGTTATCCCAGGGCTGGCGAATAGAATACTCATCATTTTTAGCAGCTCTTCCCCTCATTTTATCAATGCCAAACAGCATTCCCCTGATAAAAGCATGGATCGTGCTTTTTCCCATTTCATTTTCCCCGTAGATGATATTAATCCCCTCATGGAAAGTAATTGTCTGATCCTTAAACTTTCCAAAATTCTTGATCTGTAACTCCAGAATCCGCATCATCTCACCTCGTTGTCTCTAACATTGCCTGTATTCCATAGTACAGAGCCTTACTTTGTACTTCATCCATGGAATCTGTATTCAGGCGCTGAATGTATCGTCCTACTACGCTGTCTGCATACTTTTTCCCTAACTTTTCAAAGTCATATGCAGGTTTGGACAGATCAGCCGCTTCCACTATATTTCCCAGTTTTTCATAACTTTTCAGATCATATTGAATTTCAGGATCCCGGTAGCCGGTAATTATTATTTTAAAAATGTTGTGTCTGCCTAATTTCTTCATATATGCCTGAATCTTTTCCTGCAGGGAATAATCCGTCTGGTTTTCATCTGTTTCTACCTTTAAGTGGATATATTCCCGGACTGCACTTGGTATAAACCGCGCCGTAAGAGTACGGTTTCTGTATTCCCCGATCATATAGCCGTGTGGTCCCGTATCATTTTTATCCAGGGGTTCCAGGGCTCCTGAGTATGCCATTCTGTTTGCCTCCAGTATCTGCGGCTTGTGAATGTGTCCCAGGGCTACGTAATCAAATCCTGCCTGGCAAAGCTGCCTCTTATTAATCGGGATATGTTTTTCATCTCCCCCATGTGCCAGCAGAATCGTGCACACCCCCTCATCCTCCGGTACCAGTTCATCATATAAAGCATTTGTGATCTCCCTGGTATGATAACTCAAACCATAGATTGTGGTATTCAGATCCGGAAAATGAATCCTCTGGCATTCCTGGTTTTCCAGACAGATCACATTTTCATTCCATTTAAAACCATGGTAAAAAGAATCCGGCTTCAAATAGTCATGATTCCCAATGATAAATACCACTCTGGTCTCATGAAGGGTGGAGAACAGATAATTCACTTCCTTTAATTCTTTTAACAAAGGCTGTCTGTGAAAAAGATCTCCTGCTATCAGAAGCAGATCCGCCTGTTCTGCTTTTGCAATCCGGATAATATTGCGGAAGCTGTCCCAGATCTCCGTCTTACGCTCTTCACTCCAGGGATACCCCACATCTGGAACTGCCCCCAGGTGCACATCTGCGATATGGATAAATTTCATCCAGATTCCTCCTTTCCTATTGGAAAAGACCCTGTTGCTCCATACAGGGTCTTTTCCAATTTATTACCGTATCAGAGCAAGTGCCTGTTCCAGATCAGCAATGATGTCCTGAACATTCTCGATGCCCACTGAGAAACGAATCATTCCCGGTGATACACCGGCATCTTTTAACTGCTGGTCATTCATCTGTCTGTGGGTATGGCTTGCAGGATGAAGTACACTGGTTCTGGCATCTGCCACATGTGTGACGATTGCAGCCAGCTTTAAGTCATCCATAAATTTTACTGCTGCCTCTCTGCCTCCTTCCAGCTCAAAAGAGATAACGCCGCAGGTGCCCTTTGGCATATATTTTTTCGCGGTCTCATGATACTTATCTCCGGGAAGACCTGCATAATTTACATGGGATACTTTTTCATGAGCCGACAGATACTCTGCCACTTTCTGGGCATTATAGCAGTGTCTCTCTACACGCAGAGGCAGGGTCTCTAACCCAACATTTAACAGGAAGCTGTTCATTGGTGCCGGGGTTGATCCAAGATCTCTCATTACCTGAGCAGTCGCTTTCATTATGTACGCACCTTTTCCGAATTTCTGTGCATAGATTACACCGTGATAAGAATCATCCGGCGTTGTCAGTCCATGGTATTTGTCACCATATGCATTCCAGTCAAAATTACCGCTGTCCACGATAGCGCCGCCTACCTGCATTGCATGTCCGTCCATGTACTTTGTGGTGGAATGGGTAACGATATCTGCTCCCCATTCAAAAGGACGGCAGTTTACCGGAGTGGCAAATGTATTATCTATAATTAATGGTACCTGATGATCGTGTGCAAGCTTTGCAAATTTCTCAATATCCAGTACTACCAGCGCGGGATTAGCAATGGTTTCCGCAAATACAACCTTTGTATTTGGCTGAAATGCCTTGCAAAGTTCCTCATAAGAGGAATCCGGGTCTACAAAAGTACACGCAATGCCAAGCTTTTTCATGGTTACGCCAAAGAGATTATAAGTACCGCCGTAGATTGTGGAAGAAGCTACAATATGGTCTCCTGCCTCACAAATATTAAAGACTGCATAAAAGTTGGCTGCCTGTCCAGAAGATGTCAGCATGGCTGCTGCGCCCCCTTCCAGATCACAAATCTTACTGGCAACACTATCATTTGTTGGATTTTGTAATCTGGTATAGAAATATCCCTCTTCTTCCAGTGCAAATAACCTGCCCATCTCTTCTGTGGAATCATATTTAAATGTTGTACTCTGTACAATCGGAAGCACCCTTGGCTCCCCTTTTTTTGGTTTCCATCCGGACTGAATGCATTTTGTCTCAATTCTATAATCGCTGCTCATGCTAACTCTCCTATCTCTAATATAGTCGTATTATCTGTATTTTGTATAGTATAGCATATCTGATTGAAAATAGAAATCCTGATTTTTTGAAATAATCCTGCAATTATCTAATTTGAAGGCGTGTTTTCACGCTGCTTACTAACAAATAAAAAATCAAGGATAATATATGTCGTTATCAGAACAAGAATAGAAAAAACAGTAAATAGATTACTTGAAACAAGATGAAAATTCAGCACAAAAGTCTTGTGTTCCATATGAAAAATGAGATCATTAACTTTACCCAGTACCAGAGATATATTATCTAATTTTTTATATCCAATTGAACAATAGTATATCGCTGGAAATATTAATAATATAGTAAAACATATACGACATTTTATATGAAATGTTATTTTCTCTTTTCCATACGATACTTTTCTATTTTTCTTTAAGTATTTCCAATTAAATACAAGAAACAATGCAGATCCTGATAAGATCATGATAAAGAGTTGTATAAAAATCAAAAAAACTGGCTTTGGGATCCAACAAGATTCTGAATGATAAAACTTAGAAAAAAACCAAATAAGAAAAATAAAACAGTAGAAAAAAATACTCTGATTGTTTTTATATATCTCATAAATATCCTCCCTTTACAATATGGCGTTTGCTATATAGGATACCTATTGTTCTACCATAAGGCGTCCATCCACCATAAACGCCTATTAATTTATTGTTTAATCCCATATTATCAATCCACTTATTGTATATTAGAATTTACGCCATCTTCTGTGCTGTTGCCGGTTAACTCTTATAAAACGCTGTTGGCAAAAAATACAATGGAATCAACCTCCTTATCAAAAATATAATATTTTATTTAAAACTCTTCTCTCCTATATAACAGAAAGTCATCCATACCCAAACAGATAATCATTTAAAAATCATCAAAGATATTTCTAATATATTTTACATATTATCATAGCTTAGTTTGCCTTTCTATATGTATTATTACTAAAAAAATAAACTTTGTGAATCTTACGCGTTATATTTTCTTTTTTTTATCGTTAAACACATCAATTCCTCTATCATTTATATTAAGAGGAAGGATATAATCCTTCTCCCTCAAATATTTACTGTATTTTTCACCTGGAAAAAAGTCTATAAAAACACTCTTTTTCTATCCCCAGATATAATACATCACTACCTGGGCAAGCCCCGCCAAAAGCATAACACTAATGGGATTCATCTTAAACTTTCTCAGAAGGATAACCGCAGCCGTAAATATTACCACAGCCTGTACCTTTAAATCAGAGAAATGAACTGAAAATCCCGAATCCCCCCAGAAAGATAAAACGAGGATTGCAAATCCTGCTGATGCAATCATTGCCACTACCGCCGGTCTTAAGGTTCCTAAAATTCCCTGCAGAACTGCCATTTCACGATATTTAAAATAGACATAAGCCAGGAGGGATACGATGATACAGGACGGAAGAATGCATCCGATGGTCGCTACCACCGCTCCCTGGATGCCCCCAATCTGCAATCCCACGAAAGTAGCGGAATTAATTGCAATCGGTCCCGGCGTCATCTGGGAAATGGTAATCAAATCTGTAAATTCCTTTACGGAAAGCCACTGATGGATATCTACAACCTGATTTTGTATCAGAGGCATAGCTGCATAACCGCCTCCTATACTGAACATTCCGATTTGTATAAAACTTAAAAACAGCTGTAAATATATCATTTGCCTGCCCCCTTCCTGATGTTATACACCGCTCTGATTACTCCAATCACGCCACAGGTCAGAATAATCAGAATCACATTGATATTTAACACATAGGATGCAGCAAAGGCAGTAACCATAATGATAACGGAAAGAACATTTTTTTCTTTTACAATGTTTCCTCCCATTTCAATAACCACATCTGCAATTACAGCAGCCACACCAGCCTGCATCCCGGTGAGGACCAGGTTCACAATTAAATTATCCCGGAAAGCCGCATAAAATATGGAAATTACCGATAATATCACAAACGGCGGGAGCACAGTACCAATGATCGATACCACTGCTCCCGCTGCTCCTGCTACCCGGTATCCCACAATAATCGCCCCATTTACCGCAATTGCACCCGGTGCCGACTGGGCAATTGCGGTCAGGTCCAGCATCTCCTGCTCATCAATCCAGTGATAACCGTCCACGAATTTTTTCTTCATTAATGTGACAATTACATATCCCCCTCCAAAGGTAAATGCACTTAGATAGAGCATAGACAAAAACAGTTTTAATAAGATTTTCTTTTTCCCCATTTGTAAAATATCCTCCTTTTCATCATTGTTACTATAACGTAATTTACCGGAATAGTAAAATAACGATATCTGATGAAAAGTATATGATTTTATAATGTATTTTTAAAGACGCTCTGCACTGTATAAAAGCTGTATGATTCCATATCCTGCTACAAGTGCCGCCAGACAAAAGAATATTTCCATTCCCTGTGGTATTCCCGGAAATACTTCAGCCATTGACCCGCCCACAAACCCCAGAATAATCAGGTAGGTTGCCTGCGTATGGTTTTTCATTGCATTTTCCAGCAGTTTCGTAGTAAGTATGATTCCCAGAATAATCCCCACTCCAAGAGGAATTAAGTAAGAGAGATTTAAATCTCCGATAGCCATCATCGTTTTATCATAGATTCCCAGGAGCAGAAGCAGATAGGATACGCTGATTCCCGGAAGCACTAATGCCACTGCTGCCACAATTCCCGCAGCCCCCAGCAGCAGAACCCCCAAAATGCCTTTTCCGTCGCCCATCTGTAGAAAATCAGCCGGAAGAAATTCAAACAGAAACACCCCAGCCAGACCTATTGCCGGATAAAGAATCACTTTCCAGGTTATTTTGTTAACCTCTGCTTTTTGATAGATCATGGGAATGCCGCCCGCAACCACACCGATAAAAAAGTACAGCAATAACATGGGATAGGATTCGATCAGATAGAGTAAGGGCTTGGCAAGGAGCATCATTCCCACTCCCCCGCCAACTGAAAAGGCTATGAGAAAAATCAGACTATTTTTTACATCTTTCAAAAAAGAACTAACTGATTCAATTAATTTATCATATATCCCCAGGATCATGGCCATAGAACCTCCGCTCACTCCCGGTACCAGCATGGTGCCTCCTACACAGAGGCCTTTCAGGGCTGTCGTTATTATATCCTTTGACATTTATTTCTCCTGCACATCTTTCATTTTACTATTAATTTATTCGAAAAACGTGAATATATACATATACCCGACATCCACTTTTATCCCGCATTCAAATATCATCTGATAAACAGAGCATGCCTGGATAATCATTCTGGCATATCAAAACTTGTCTAAAAAATGAATCTTGAAAAAAGCGTGTCTTAGAGCGTATTCTGACAGAAGTATACTTTGCAGAAAACATTTTAAGACACGCTAAACATTGTTATTTAAAAATATGAATCGTTCCTTTGTCATTCAGATTCTTGATCAAAGACAGCGTAATGGGAAATCCAAACAGCCCAAATACACCTAAGACCTGAGCCCCTACAAACATCGACATCAATGTTACCAGGGGATGCAGTCCAACCTGGCTTCCAACGATCTTCGGTTCCAGGATGTTGCGAATAACCGTAACCACCAGGTAAACGCACAGCAGGCCAAGTGCCAGGGTGTAATCTCCCTGAACTGCAGTAAGAATCGTCCACGGAATCATGATGCCGCCGGTTCCCAGTACCGGAAGTATATCAAAGATTGATATCAGAAATGCAATTAGGATCGCATTGTCTATCCGAAGTATCGTAAGTCCAATAGATAGTTCGATAAAAGTAATACACATGATCAGCGCATAGGAACGGATGCATTTGAACAGCGTATTGATAACATAATCCTTTACCTCTAACGCCAGTTTTCTGGGTTTTTCTTTTAACTGCCTTAAGAGAAATCCCATGACCTTATCATAATCGATGGTCAGAAAGAAGGTAGAAATTACGGTAAACAATACACGGATTAAAAATCCCGGCAGCGTGGATGCATAGTTGGATATTGCTCCTATTACTTTCATTGACAGGCTTGAAATGCTCTCACCCAGGGATTTCACCAGGTTCATTGTAATCTCTTCCAGCGTGGAAATCATAGATGGATCCAGCCTGGACAGAGATTTCTCCAGTGAATCAATCACTTCCATTAGAGAAGGCTCGATATCCTTTGCATAAATCTGAGGAATGTAAAAAAACAACTGCTGTACGGATGTAAACAAACGGATTCCTATAAGAGTAAACAGAACTCCAATCACGGCATAAAACAATATTACCAAAATGATTGCCGCCAGGGTCCGGTTGACCCTGCATTTTTTATTAAGGAAATTAATTGGTTTTTTAAGGATAAATGCAAAAACAAATGCCATTAAAAAAGGGGCTATATAAGACAATCCATACTTAAGCACAACTACTACAATTGCCCCGATAATAAAACAATATATAAAATTAACGATAAATCTTTTTCTTTTTTCTATCTCCATAGATCTTAGATCCTTTCTCAGACAAGACGTGTTTGGAAATTGCTTTCTAACGGCTGTACGTTCCAGTTTGTGGGAGATTTGTCACGAACGAAGGGCGCATAGCGGGCTACGTACCTGAATTCAGGGCAAAAATACTATCGACGTTTTACCCGTAGCAGTTCTAATTATTTTATTCGAAAATACCTGGGCGCCAGCCGGTAAACCAACACAAGCGCTACCGCGATATAGCATATCGTAAATGCCAGTACCGCCATTGTGAAACCGGCTCCTCCCGCCTCTATTTTCAGGCACATAAAACAAATAAAATACATTGCACTGTTAATTGCTGTAAAAAACGGATTTTTAATATCCAGCCCTGTGGAATATGGCTGGAACACATAGTACAGGAATAAATGATGTATGGTAAATAAAACAGCCAGCAGCATGACCGATACCGAAAATGCCAGAAGATCGATTGAAAATATTGTCGTCTCACACAATATGCAAAAAATAACCGCCACTGCACACAAGGCGATTCCCACGGCAAGATTATACAGGGATATCCGTATCAGCCTTATTTTAAAATTCTGCAGTATGGTTCCTGGTTTCCGATAGTATCCATACCGTAGCAGACTGATATCACAGTTATAAAACATAGCCCTGCAGGACTTATCCCCAACTGACATCGCGTACATGATAAAAACGAAGTACGGTAGCAGCACACACAGATTCTCACTCAATTTTACCGCTGTATTTTTATCACTTACAAAGAGGAAGATTCCCCCTGCAAGGATACCTGCTGTTATCGCAAGCCTGTAATAAATCGGCCTCACGAGCTGCCGCCGGTGCCTTGCAAAGAAAATAGCGTTCATATACGCATATCCTTTTCGGTTCTGGTATTTCGCAACCTTTTCCTGACTGATTTTGAGATCCTTTTCTTTCATTTCTACTTCAGCAAAAGAAGATTGCTTTGCCTGCTTCATCGCATCTGAAAACAGATATTTTAATTCAATGGACTGCTTGAGTTTATTTCCATAGCCTTTATATCCCCACATGATATAGTAAAAAGCGGCAGCCCCGGCAAAGACTGCAAGCAATACGAATACCGGATGAATAATCAGCGGGGCAACTGTCTGGGGCAGGTGCAGGAAAAACGGAATGTAAGCAGCTGCAAGGGAAACAAGAATCACGCCCCAGGCAAATCCCATATTTCTGGATAACACAAACCCTTTTTTATCGTATAGGTAGACCTGTAAAGCCTCTCCCATCATGCGAAATGAGAGGAATAGCAGCCACAGTCCAGCCCCCTGAAGTACGCTGCCTCCTGCCATGCGGGCTGCTATCATGAGAAAGGGAAGGTAATAAACAAAAAAGGGAACATATTTGGAAAGCAAGGTTGCCTGCACGTACCTGGCCGCATCCATCTGCATGTATTTGATACAGGTAATCTTCTGCCTTGTAACGGAAAAAACCTGGCTGTCCTGTAATGGACCCAGTATACAATTCATAAAGAACAAAATATGAACCATCCATAAAAACCGTTCTCCCGGAGCTATTATCTGATTCTTCCCCATAAACAGGATCGGTAATCCAACCATGACTGCTAAATAAAGACCTTTTCCAGCAAATCCCACAATCTGCATCAGAACCGCTATGAGTACTGTCAGTACTTTTTTTGCCAAATCCATTCCATATACCTGATCCGGCACCAGCTTTCCGACCACCCAGAGGCGTTTCAAATAATATAGAAAAACATTTACCTGCATCACCGTTTTCAAATGAAAAATGATCTTGAATGTCTTAATCATGGTCCTCCTCATCCTGTAACAGCTCTATGATCCGGGTTTCGAAATCTTTACTTTTTAACATCTCATGATCCAGCTGCTGCAGCCTGCCTTCGCTCAAAACTACCAGCTCGTCGCAGAGGTCTGTTGCCAGTTGTAATATATGGGTAGAAAATATAATAATATGATCTTTCTTAATCTCACGCAGCAGTTTTTTAATTTCCAGTGCCACTACCACATCAAAAGAGGTCAGCGGTTCATCCAGAAGAATCACCGGAGGCCTTGCAATAATAAAACACAGCATCTGTAATTTGTTCTTCATTCCATGGGAATATCCTTTAATCAGACGATTTCTGTCCTCCGGGTCTATTTTCACCATGTCAAAATATGTATCAATCGTTATATCAGGATCTGTACGGTCCTGGTTTATTTCCATATAAAATTTCAAAAATTCGTATCCCGTGAGAAAATCCGGCAAAACCGGTGTGGAAAATACATATCCAATGTGATCTTCCGCCAATGCTTCCCGTGTCCCGTCATCCCGGCAGATATCTGCCGTGCCGCTGTCCGGAGCAATTTCATCGCTCAGACAGTTAAATAACGTGGTCTTTCCTGCTCCGTTTCTTCCAAGCAATCCATATATTTTCCCTTTTTCAAACCGAAAAGTACATCCCTTCAGAACCTCTTTTTCACCAAATGATTTCCTGATCTGTTCTAACTGAAGTTCCATTCGCCCTCCTTTTCCTGACCCTATTTATTTCTTAATTTTGGTCAAATAATAGCATGAATTTTCATTTGCTTCAACAAGATTTCCTATGTTTATAGTTTTTTAATAACTAAGTACAGCATAGCTCACGACAATGCGGAAGATGGCAAAATAGACTGTGCTGTCAGTTTGGTTTCTGCCCGGATGGATTACTGGCACAAAAACCGGGTGAAAGCAGCTGCCTGCCCACCCGGTTATAAGTTATACGCTTCCTATTAATGAATCTCTGACTACTGGTTTATGCCTGTTCTAATAATTCTTCTGCAACATTTCTGGCATATTCTTCACATGCACCGCAGCAAAGGGATACATTGGTTTCATCCTGAATTTCTTCAAAGCTTGCTGCACTTTTTGCAACCGCTTCTTCCATCTCCCCTACCGTTACATTATAACAATTACAAACTACTTTATCTTTTTTCATGAGAATATCTCCTTTATCATACATATTAATATCAATAACTATTATCGATATATTTAATATAATATATTTTAAATAGAATGTCCAGAGATTTCGTCTATTATTTCTAGCAATTTCTGGACCGGAGAATTTCATTTATTTCTTCTTGCGCCAGATCATGAACGGATAGCAATGGCTGTGGCTCTTTCTGACCTTCGTTTAAAAATTTTTCAAACCACATCACATCATGCCATTTCCCAAATTTATATCCGGTATTGTGATAGACACCCAACAGCGCAAAGCCATAATGCCGATGGAGATTTTGGCTTCTTTCATTTGGATAAGTAACCCCTGCATAGACATTTCGGATATTCTGGCGTTTCAGTATCTCTAATATGGCACCATACAGCGCTTTGCCAATGCCCTTTCCCTTTGCTTCGTCATCCACGTACACGGACAGTTCTGCATTCCACTGATAGGCAGCCCGTTCCATCTGCCTGTGTGCATATGCATAACCACAGATCTTCCCGCCCTCTTCATATACCAGATAGGGATAATCACAGGCTATCTTCCGGATTCTCTCTGCAAATACGCTAAGATGCGGCCTTTCATATTCAAATGTAATAACGGTATGGTCAATATATGGTCCGTATATATTTAAAATGGCTTCTGCATCTTCCGGTACAGCCATTCGTATTTTGTTATTCATTTTTATCACTCCTGTGCTCAGACTTTACTCTGGGTTGATTATAATATAGGAAAGCTTTGAATGCAACTCCAAATCCGGGGCAGATTTCCCTATCTTTCTTCTGAATATGCTTTTTTAATATGTTTTTTTATGATAAAATAAGACATAATATTTTTTACTGTAAAATTTTTACAATTCAGAAACTCCAAGGCAGGTAAAAGTCATGAAAAGAAACAAGATACTTATAGTCGATGATATGGAAATAAACCGGGCAATCTTATGTGAGCTCTTCCACAGTGATTACGATGTACTGGAGGCGGAAAACGGACTGACCGCTCTGAATCTTCTACACCGGCATCAGGACAGTATAGCAATTATTCTTCTGGATATCGTTATGCCTGTTATGGATGGATTTCAGGTCATGGAGCATCTCCAGTCAGAAGGAATTATGAAGAAAATCCCGGTTATCCTGATCACCGCTGATACTTATCAGGAAAATGAAATTAAGGCGCTCAACCTGGGTGCTTCAGATATTATTTTAAAACCGTTTAATTCACATATTGTTAAAAAGCGTGTAGAGAACAGTATTGAACTTTACCGGCATAAGAATCATCTGGAAGATCTGGTAGAACACCAGACAAAAAAACTGACGGAAACCAATGATTTTATCATTGATGCACTGAGTACGGTAATCGAATACCGCAGTCTGGAATCCGGGCAGCATATCCGGCGTATCCGGGTACTGACGAAAACTCTGGCATCCTGTGTACAGCGCATGTTCCCGGAATATAAGCTGACTCCCAGACTGATTGACACCATTGCCAGCGCTTCCGCCATGCACGACATCGGTAAGATTGCCATACCGGATTCCATTCTTTTAAAACCGGGGCGTTTAACACCGGATGAATTTGAAGTCATGAAAACACACACGATCAAAGGCTGTGAAATTCTTCAAACCTTTCAGCGTATGGATGACAAAGTTTATTTGCATTATTGCTATGATATCTGCCGCTTTCATCATGAACGGTGGGATGGAAGGGGTTATCCGGACGGACTTAAGGGCGATGAAATCCCTGTCTGTGCCCAGATTGTATCCATCGCAGATGTGTACGATGCATTGACAAGTGATCGCGTATACAAACCGGCATACTCCCACGAGGAAGCGGCTCAAATGATTTTGCATGGTGAGTGCGGCACATTCTCCGATCAGATGCTTGCCTGCTTCCAGCAGGTATCCGGCATTTTCAAAGAAATCAGCGCTACTTACAAAGACGGCGCCATAGAGGATAATATTACCGCAGCTTTTCTTCCGGATCAAACTGAGCTTTCCGCGCCCTCCGTTAAAGATCCTTCTGACATTGCCAGAGAATTACAGGAGGCCTCCACTGCCTTGCAGAAAGAAACTCTGGAACGGGACGCTTTAATTAACGCCATTCCCGGCGGTGTGGCTAAAGTCGCGGTAGATGACGAGTTTCGCATTTTACTTGCTTCCGAGGGATTTTATAAGCTGACGGGATATACCAGAAATGAATATCACGCAGCCCCCATAGAAGGGAAAGGAATCCGACTGATTCTGGAAGAAGATATTCCCGAATTGACCAAATCCATCAATCAACAGATGAAGGAAGGCTCCCCCATTTCTGTTCAATACCGAATTCGTAAAAAAGACGGCGGCATTGCCTGGATTGATGTCCACGGCTCAGCGGTGGAAATAGAAGACGGAATTGCCATTGTGCAGGCGGTCTTTATAGACCAGACCCTAACTAAAAAAACAGAAAACATGCTTTTAATGAACGAGGAGCGGTATCGGATTATTGTAGAACAGGCTCAGGATATTATTTTTGAATGGGATATGATGAACAGTACCATGTATCATTCACCGGCCTTTGAGAAGAAATTCAAATACGACCTTCCCATACACAATTTCTGGGAAACCATATGTACAACAGATATTGTTCATGAAGAAGACAAGAAACCCTTTCTGGATTTCAAAGAATTGCTGCGAAGCGGACAATCCCATGCCGAACTGGAAATCAGGATAAAAATGAATACCGGAGAATACATCTGGTGCAGAATCAAGGCAAATGTTATCTTTGATCAAAACCAGCATCCTATCCGTACAATTGCCACCATATCAGATGTGGACGATTACAAAAAGGAAAATGCACTTTTGGAAAATATGGCACAAAAGGATCTGCTGACCGGCGTCTATAATAAGCTTACTACCGAAAAAATCATACAGGATTATCTGTCTGCTGACGGTAAAGACAACTGCCATGCTTTGTTTATTATTGATATCGATAACTTTAAAACAGTCAATGATACGTTCGGACATACCGTTGGGGATACGGTTCTGCAAATGATCAGTTCCTGTCTGAAGACCCATTTCCGAACAGAAGATATTATCGGAAGGGCAGGCGGAGATGAATTTGTAGTATTCTTAAAAAATGTGCCTTCGGATGCCCTGATCTATGAAAAAGCGGAATTACTCCGGGATGCCCTGCAGAATTTTTCCTTATCCGCCAAAGAAGCCTTTCCTATTTCCATCAGCATCGGAATATCACTTTATCCACAAAATGGCTGCAAATACGCAGAGTTATTCACAACGGCGGATAAAGCATTGTACCGCTCTAAAAGAGATGGAAAAAACCGTTATACTTTTTATAAACAGGTGATTTGCTGATTCAGGGACGCTTTGTAGATAGCGATATCATACAAAGCGTCCCCTTCTCAGAATCACCCAATACTCTCGATTATGGCGTCTGGTAGTGTAGCGTTTATAACTGTTCACCCCAGTACTCCATCAAGCCAGAAACCCTACTGACAGTGCTGATTATTTTGTCAGTCTGCAAGGCGGAGGATGGAGTACTAGATATCTCCATTTTTATAAACAATCTTCCCGTCTATGATCGTATACAGCGTCTGTGTAAAAATTTCCAGCGGATTACCGGAAAAGATCACAATATCTGCATCCTTACCCGGTTGCAGGCTGCCAACCCGGTCCGATACTCCGCATATGACTGCCGGATTAATTGTGATTGCCTTTAATCCTTCTTCCATGGGCAGCCCCTGCTTTACGGAAAGCCCTGCACATAAGGGAAGGTAACGTATCATGGAAACCGGATGATCGGTTGTAATTGCGATCAGCACTCCGCTCTCCTGCAGGATTTTATCCGTCTTAAAACTCAAATTCTCAATTTCTATTTTAGATTTGGAAGTTAAATCAGGACCCACAATACAGGGATAACCGGATTCCACTATTTTTTCCGTTATCAGATGTCCCTCTGTACAATGATCCAGGGTTAAATCCACTTCATATTCTTTTGCAATTCGAATTGCCGTCAATATATCATCTGCTCTGTGCACATGTGCCTTTAATGGGATTTCTTTCCGAAAAACAGGGATCCAGGATTCCATTTGGAAATCTTCATCATCCTTATCTATCTTTCCAGCCTCTTTTTTCAGAAAATAATTCCTTGCCTGAAAAAGCGTTTCCCTAAGAAGAGATGCAATTCCCATGCGGGTAGCGGGGCATACATCCTTGTTTCCATAGTTCGTCTTTGGATTCTCTCCAAAAGCTATCTTCATCGCAGCCGGCTGCCGGATCACCATGTCATCAATACAGCGCCCGTGTGTCTTCAGGAATGCAAATTGTCCGCCCACCACATTGGAACTGCCAGGCCCCGCCATGACAGAAGTAATCCCAGCCATAATCGCTTCATGAAATGCCGGGTCTAACGGATCGATAGCATCAATTGCCCGAAGAGCAGGCGTAACAGGGTCCGTCACCTCATTGCTGTCATCTCCAATGCTCCCATGTTTTTCTTCTGTAATTCCAATATGGCAATGGGATTCAATGATACCGGGCATTACCCAGCTGCCTCCCGCATCTATGATCTCATCCTCACCGCTGAGCGGGAACAACTCTTCCATGCCCCCCACTTCCACAATTTTGCTGCCTTTGGTACGGACGTACCCATTTTCATAGGTTTTTCCTTCCATCGTATGGATTTTTCCTTTTATAATTAACAAATAATATCCCTCTTTCTAATGCAAATGCTTATTTTTACGTAGTAAATATTCTTTCGCTATTATTTGTTATTATTCAAAAATTATCCATTTTTTTAGCAGGGCATGATTTATGCCCTGCTAAATATCCCTTGCGATACAATCCGATATTCCACTTTTGCTTCTTTTTGATAGTGAGCAAGCCCAATATATATAATTTCGCCATTTAAACCATGAGCATATTGTAAATTCTCAATCTGTGCGATAGCCTCCTTTGCCAGAGCTTCCAGATTATGATTCGTCCTGTCTGTATACTTAAACTCCATAATTATATGTGGATTTTCTTTTCTTCTGGATATCATAAGGATATCACTTCTTCCCTTTCCACTCTCACGATTGCTTTTTATTTCGTAGATATCACTTAAGTATACACACATCCCAAGCATCATCATGTGATAGCTGCTTTCTCTGTCTCTCTTTGTCAAATCATGATAAGAGGGCAGTGATAAAAGTATCTCCCGATAAATTTGTTCAAAGGTTTCTATGTCTTTTTCCATCAGTGCAGTTGCCAGAACTTCCAGTTGGTTACTTCCAACATGAAGATAATGTGCCGTCAGCGCTTTAAATGATTCCCGTACCTCACCATTTGGAATACGCAGAACATATTTGTTATTGCGAATCACATTTTGAATTGTGACATACCCGGCATTAATCAACAACCCCCACAACGAGGCACTGCTTTTTTCTTCATAAAAAGAAGTTTGAATATCTGCTACAACCGAAACCTCACCACTTTCCATCAATGTTTCGTAACTCCCTAAAAATGATTGATCCGCAGATGATATCGCTTTTTTAACCATGGTATTCGAACTGGTATTTACCCAGAAGGATTCCAGACATTTTCTGTTGGCATAATTAATTACAGACCACGGATTATAGATTTCAACGCCTCCAAATCTATATCCGTCATACATCTCTTTCACATGCTCATCCAGTTCCAGTCCATAATAATTCAACAATACTCCAGCCTCTGTGTTCGTAAATCCAAAACAGTCCGCATATTCAGGATCCTTTACCGTACATACCAACAGGTTATTTAAGTCCGAAAAAATGTTTTCTTTTGCAACACGTTGAATTCCGGTTAGCATGGATGCGTTCAGGTATTCATTATCTTTTAATGCAGTTCGAAGAAGCGTTGCCAGGACATCATGGACTTTTGCATAATATCCATTCACATGTGCTTCTATAAAGGGTGTATCATATTCATCAATTAAAATATAGGGACGTATACCATAATATTCGTACAATGCTTTACTCAATTTATAGAGGCAATTGGAAATCAGTGCCAGATCATCCCCTCTTTCTTTCAACTCCTGATAGATTCTCTTCAGATCATACCGGACAGTATCAGACACTTTTTTATCCCGGATGATCTCTGTATATTCATCCAGCAGAGATTTCAGGCTGTCATAAAGAAGGCTGATTAAAAATGTACTGCTGCTTCCCTTACAGTCCTTAAAGCTTATAAATATAACAGGTGCCTTATTTATCCGCTGTGCATATACAGTCTCCATGATCCTGGTACCTTCAAATATATCCCCCGCATCCTTTGTGATATCCAAAAACTCAGCAAGCATGCTCATCCCCAATGTCTTACCAAAACGTCTGGGTCTGGTAACAAGTGTCACAGCTGCATCCCTCTCCAGAAACTCCTGAATCAGCAGTGTCTTGTCAACATAATAATTATTCTTTTCCCTTATAATACGAAAATCCTGCTTCCCAATGGGCAATGTCTTTTTCAAATGGTTCACCTTCTTTCAGACAATATCTATATTTTTATATTATAGCCCAAATTCTTAATCAATGCCACCTGAAAAGTTTTGACTGAATTAAAAAAACACGCTCCTGAACCACTTGAGCGTGTCTTATAAGATTTACTCTAAATGATAAACCTCTTCCATCCCGGACCAGAATTCCTCTTCTTTCCTGTCCTCCAGAGGCTGCATCAACGGCTTAACCAGATCCCACCACTTTTGCGTCGCCGGATCGGCTGCGACTTTTGCCATGTCTGCATCAAAGTCTTCTCCCACATATTCATAGTACGCAAACATGTAGTCCCCTCTTTGATAAATAGAATAGTTCTGGATGTTGCATGCTTTCAGTATTTCATTTACTCCCGGAAGGGGGTCTGCATGATATGCTTTGTACTGTTCCAGACCCTCGGGTTTTATTTTGATCATTTCACCTATTCTTTTCATATGAATCCCCCTGTTTAGCGCAAGCCTGCCTGCGTTATTCCTTTCGCTTTTACCCTATCCATTTCTGTATTAATGTTACTCTTCACCATAGACTTTCTGTGCTTCATCAAACAGGGCTTTTATGTTTGCCGGCGGCACATCCGGCATAATTGCTTCGTGGCTTGGAGAAATAATTAACCCTGTTGGAAAGATGGTGCGTAACTCTCTGACTTTCCCACACACTTCTTCCGGTGTTCCGTTTACCAGAAGATCCTGGGTATCTACACCGCCGCAGAAGGAAACCTTACCATCAAATTTTTCTTTCAGGAGCTCCGGCTGCATACCGGATGCAAGTGCCTGAATGGGGTGTACAATATCTACGCCGGCTTCTATTAAATCCGGAATAACATCAGCAATTGAACCACAGGAATGATAAATGACTTTCAATCCATAACTGTGCGCCTGTTCTACCAGTTTTCTGCAGCCTGGTATGATAAACGCTCTTACCATTGCCGGAGAGAGCATCAGTCCCCGCTGGCTTCCCATATCATTGCCGATCAGTACTGCATTTAATTTTCCTTTTGTTGCTTCGTAAAATATTTCATTTGCTTTCAGGTAGAACTCCACAATCTTATCATTCACCGCCTCATACACTTGTGGATTGGCAATCATATTCATGAGTGCTGTCTCCATTCCAAAGGAAGCGCATGCGTCCTGAAAATGAGCTGACCACATCATGCCCAAAACCACTTTGCCTTCAGGCGCCAGTTCTACTCTGCGTCTGCATTCTTCCACATCAATATATTTGGCTGGATCCGGCCACGCAAAGAAATCCAGGTCCTCCAGGTCTTCTGCATCTTTAAAGCATCCGTCTGCCGTTAAGGTTCGGTCTTCTGCATCCACATTTCCATCCATATACCAGTCAAATGCTGCATAAATTGCATTTGCCGTAGGAGACTGATAGGGTACCTCTACCGCATAGAAGTCATCTCCCACCGCCAGTTTTAATTCGTGCATATTTTTTACACCGTAATAATCAAATAACGCCGGCTGTGCAAAAATATCCGGCATACCAAGCCATGCCGCCGGTCTGTCTACCGGCTTTCTGTCTACCGTTGCATAAAAACGTTCTAAACTGTTCATCCTTTATTCCTCCCAAATTTACGCTCGTCTAAACACACCCTACGCCTGGCTTCTCTTCTGGATGCTGTTGATAATAACCGCACCAAAGATAACAAGACCCTTAATAACGCTCTGCATATATGCATTTACACCTAATAATACCATACCATTGCTTAAGATTCCAACGAATAGTAAACCAATAATGGTTCCGCCAAGCTTTCCTTCACCGCCCATCATATTCGTTCCGCCGATGATTGCACCAGCGATGGTATCCATTTCCCAGCCGTTAGCACAAGTGGGGTCTCCGGAACGTACCTTGGATGTTAACAGCACGCCTGCAACACCGCAGAGCATAGATGAAATAACGAAAACCATTGTTTTTACTTTTTCCACGTTAATACCGGAAAGCCGTGCCGACTCCTGATTTCCACCTATAGCATAGACCGATCTGCCAAATGCCGTATATTTCATAATGTAAATAAAAACTGCATAGAAGATAATCATGTAAATGACAAGAAAGGGAACCGGACCAATGGAACCAGACGCTATTTTTCCAAAGGAATCCGGAAGTCCTGCTACCGGATAGCCGCCCGTAATGGTCTGTGCCAGTCCTCTGAATGCCTGCATCAGCGCCAGTGTTACCAAGAATGAATGGAGTTTCAGCTTCGCGGTAACACCACCCGAGATAAATCCTAATACCCCCGCCACTAAAACGGTAAGAATAATTGCAATGGGAATTGGCAGCCCGGCGTTCATCATCATTGCTGCACATACAGAAGCAAAGGCTACAATGGAACCTACACTCAAATCAATATTTCCGGTTATAATAATCATCGTCATACCGATTGCAACAATAGACTGTATGGATATCTGTTTTACAATTGTCATTAAATTTGCTGTGGTTAAAAATTTGTCACTGGCTACCGTCATAATAATACACATTAAAACCAAAACAAAATACATGATATACTTCATTAAAAATGCTTTTATATCGAAACTTTTTGCTTTCGCATTCATCTTTCTATCCTCCAAAATTTACATAAGCATGTCTGAAACCCACTGTTTCCATGTTATACAATTACACGCCAGCGGCTGCTGCAGTGCTGGTTGCATAATCAAGCAGTACCTCTTGTGTCAAATCTTTATTTTCTAACTCTCCGGTGACTTTTCCAGCTGCTAAAACCAGTATACGGTTTGAAACCTGCAGCACCTCGGGAAGATCTGAGGAAATCATAATAATTCCGATTCCCTGTTTTGCCAGCTCGTTGATCAGTGCATAGATTTGATTTTTACTGCCAATGTCAATTCCTCTGGTGGGTTCATCCATAATGAGGACTTTCGGTTCTGTCGCCAGCCATTTTGCAATTACAACTTTCTGCTGATTTCCGCCGCTTAAATCCAGAGCTCTTTGATTTCCGTCACGGCATTTGATACTGAGGGATTTGATATATCCATTCATCAGATCCACTTCTCTATGCAAATCCAGTCCGATTTTCTTTTTCAATTTATCCAGAATAGTCATGCCCACATTTGTATGCAGATCCATATTTAATATCAGACCTTCTTCTTTTCTATCTTCTGTAACAAATCCAATTCCTGCTTTTTTAGCATCACCCGGGGATTTTATATGTACTTCTTTTCCTTCTATAAAAACTTCTCCGGAATCCCTGGGATCTGCCCCAAAAAGTGCCCTTACAAACTCAGTTCTTCCTGCCCCGGCAAGTCCTGCAATTCCCAGAATTTCTCCCTTGTGAAGCTTCATATTCACATTGTTGAACTTCTTGCCGGAAGAAAAATTTTTGACTTCCAATAAAACTTCGTTCGTTGCACAATTTGCCTGCTCGGTAACCGTCATATTCTTACCGACCATGTTTTCAATAATTACATTTTTCGGCGCATCTTCTATATCTAAAGTTTTCATGTATTTTCCATCTCTGTATACCGAAATCCTGTCACAGATGATCGGCAGTTCTTCCAGCCTGTGGGAGACATAGATGATACTGATTCCTTTTTCCCGCAGTCCTTTTACAACCTTAAACATATTTTCAATATCATTGTCCGATAAGGAAGCCGTGGGTTCATCCATGATCAGCACCTTTATATCATTCGAGAGTGCCTTCGCAATCTCTACCATCTGCTTCCCGGCAACACTCAAGGTTCCTACAATTGCGTCCGGTTTGATATTACACTCTAATAAATCTAAAATTTTCTGAGCTTCATCATTTATCTTTTTCCAGTCAATTTGATTCACAGGACCCACTTTCTTCTTTATTAATTTCCCCATATAAATGTTTTCCGCTACGGATACGGTGTTTATTAAACTAAATTCCTGATAAACAGCACTGATTCCCAGGGCACGCGCCTCAAATGTAGACTTTACATTGATTTCACTGCCATCCAGATAAATTTTTCCTCCATCCTTTGATAAAGCCGCTGTAATAATTTTAATCAAAGTACTTTTTCCTGCTCCGTTCGCACCAACCAGAGCATGCACCTCTCCCTTTCTCAGTTCCAGACCGGCATTCTCTAAAGCGATGATTCCGCCAAACTTTTTCGTAACGCCCTCTGCCTTTAATATAATGTCAGACACTTTCTTCACCTTCGCCTTCTTTTATTCTGTTTGTTAACCTGCTCCTTATGTTATCCCAGCAGCTTGTAAGAGCATATTTGAAAAATGCTTTCTGACAGCTATGTGTTCGTTCCGAAGCGTGTTTTAAAATTGCTTCTGGCAGCTGTGCGTACAGATGACAGGAATGAATTTTCAAACACGCTCTTAAGCTCCTGGCTATATTTTATGGACAGTCTCAGCTTATTTTACTAAATCTTTGTGTTCATCAATATAAGTCTGGACTTCCTGTGCATTGTCCCTGGTGTATGTTTTTAAAGGAACCAGAGTTTCTTTGTCAATGGTCTCGCCTTTTGCTGCTTTAACTGCATTTTCAACTGCCTTGTATCCGATATCATAAGGCATCTGTGTTGTTATTGCCTGTAATTTCACAGCATCACTTTGCATATCTTTTGCAAGATCAACGCTCATATCCGTTCCCATTACAACTACTTCTGGATTTCCTGCGTTCTGAAGAGCTGCCACACATCCTAAGAGTGAAGTCTGGTTCCATGCCCAGATTAACTGTACATCCGGATTTGCTGTTAAGATCTGCTCGGTAATATCAAGTCCTTCTTCCTGCAGTTCTGCATCCTGCTCTGCAACGACTTCCAGTCCTGCTACATCTTTAATCGCATCCTTGAACCCTTTACAGCGCTCAACGCCTACTTCATAACTGCTGTTTCCGATGATTGCCATCTTGCATCCGTCCGGGTAATTCTTTTCCACGTATTCCTTTACATATTCTCCGGTTTTTCCGCCCAGATCGTAATTGGAAACTCCTACAAACCCCTGTGTATCGGTATTAACGGTTGTATTCCAGTTCACTACCGGAATGGAAGCGTCCTTTGCACTTTCCACTGCCGCTACAGATGCATCTACGGAAAGAGGTGATATTACCAGTGCGTCTACCTGTTGTGCCACATAAGTTGCTACATTATCGGATTCCTTGGATACTTCGTTGTCGGAACTTACGATACTGAATTTAACGCCAAGGTCTTTTGCTGCTGCTTCCTGTCCCGCGATAACCTCCGCAAACCATTCACCAGATGTATTCATAATAACAGAACCAATGGTCAGGTCTCCGTTTGCAGCTGTATCTCCTGCTGCTTCACTGCCTGCCCCCTCTGTGCCTGCCGCAGTATCTCCTGCTGCTTCTGTAGATGCCGCCTGGGTTGAACCGGTAGCTGCTGCCTCCGTTGTCCCCTTATCGGATGATCCACATCCTGCAAGCATTCCTGCTGCCATTGCTGCACAAATTAATCCGCTTAAAACTTTCTTCTTCATTTGATATCCTCCAATTTGTTGTTTTTCTATTTTCTACACTCCTAATATAAAACAATCCCATGAAAAAATTAATTCAATTTTTTCATGGGATTGGTCGAAATTTTCACATGGACTCACAATGTTCATGCTAATTAAAGACTTAATTATTCGTACTGTTCGTACTTTTTAATACCAGAAATTATACATTATAATACGAAAGCGTATTTTCTATCTACTCCATGGAAGCCTCTTCCTCATCCATAGGATCCTGATAACTGTCAATATTTTCTTTTGTGATGGTTTGAATCGGGTCTTTATACCACGGCCGTAATTCTTTTCCGCCTGCGATATCGATGGCACAGTAAATGCTGTATGCCCCTTCATATACCGGCGGCTGTGTAATAAGACCGTAGATCTTTCCGTCTTTAACTGCCTGGAGAAATTCCTGGTCTTCTCCAATTCCAATAAGAATAACATCGGTTTTATCCAGGGACTCAAGCGCTGACCAGGCTCCTAATGCCATATTGCTGTCGTGACAGAAAATTCCTTTTATATCCGGGTTTTTACGCAGTAGATCAATGGTTACCAGCATGGCTTTTTCCCGGTTCCAGCTGCCGTTACCGATGCCGATGATTTCAAACTGGGGATGGGAGTTCATCTGTTCTACGAATGTCTGGGTGCGGTATACCTGGGGATCGCTTCCGGGCGCTCCCTCAATAATAGCAATTTTCCCGCCGTCTTCAAGAGCGGCAACCATCAAATCAGCCGCCAGGGCTGCTTCTTCTGAACTGCTGGCGCCAATATAAGTACTGATATATTCCGAAGACATTGCATCCACTTTCATATTCAGATTAATCACCGGAATCCCTGCTGCTTTTGCTCTCTTCAGCGAGGTCAGCATGGATTTGGCATTTACGGGACAAAGTATAATCACGTCCACCTTCTGTTCAATAAATGTATCCATTTGTTCTGTCTGTATCTGTTCATTCCACTTTGCATACCGGATATCCAGCGTGACCTTTTTTTGATTTGCCACATTGACCATAGCTTTGCTGACTGTCTTTAAATACGCGGAATCTTCTGATGCCAGAGTTGCTCCTATCACAATCCCTGACTTCTCAGACACCGGTTCTTCTGTACCGGATTCCTCCGTTTTCGCTGTATCCAAAGACTGACTTTCCCCTTGTAAAGGCTGGTCTTCTTTTCCCTTTTGGGTAAATCCGCTGCATCCTGTAAGCAACAACAGCAGGCAGATTATCAGGGATATGACACATTTTTTCATTTTCTCTGCCTCCTTTAACCTATTGTTTCTTCTATCACAGGTAAGATCAGTTCCGCAGTTGTTCCTTCTCCCAGGACGCTGGTATAACGCAGCCCATACTCTTTACCAAAGTACAGCTGAATGCGCTCATTTACATTTTTCACTCCGATCCCGGATCCGCTAGTGTTTTCAAATTTGGAATCTTTCGTCAGTATAGCCTGACAGGTTTCCTCGTTCATACCATTTCCGTCATCCCGGACACGGATACAGAGTTTCTCATTCTTCCTGCATGCCAGAATGTCAATCCTGCCCTTACCTCTTTTTTTCTTAATTCCATGATAAATGCTGTTTTCTACTATGGGCTGTACAATTAATTTAATGGTCTTGCAGTACCGGACCTCATCGTTTATTTCTATATGATAAGTAAACTTATCCGTATACCGCATACTCTGAATAACCAGATAATTGCGCACATGCTCCATCTCATCTTCTATACGGATAAACTCATTGCCCTTATTCAGCGAAATACGAAATAATTTTGCCAAAGCTTCTGTCATTGGCACTACATCGGAGTTCTTAGCCTCAGCCATCCAAATGATAGAATCCAGGGTGTTATACAGAAAATGGGGATTAATCTGTGCCTGTAATGCCTGAAGCTCGTATTTCCGCTTCTCCTCCTGCTCATTTACAACTTCCCCCATAAGATTTTCGATACGGTCCAGCATCTTGTTAAAGCTCTTAGACAGCGCACCTGTCTCATTGTGGTTCAGAATCTCCGCCCGTTCACTCAGGTGTCCTTCATCCGCCAGGTCAATATGACCTTTCAGACGGAGAATAGGATTTACCACCCCGGTTAGTATTCTGCTGAGTGCAACACCCAGAATGACCATCACCAGCACAATTGCCGCAATTACGATTCCAAGGGTATCGTACATGGATTCTTTTAGCTGTCCGGTTGATGTCAGGGAGAG
The DNA here is from genome assembly GCF_034124845.1 of Robinsoniella sp. Taxonomy (NCBI): domain Bacteria; kingdom Bacillati; phylum Bacillota; class Clostridia; order Lachnospirales; family Lachnospiraceae; genus Robinsoniella; species Robinsoniella sp. Next base: position 14,241 of record NZ_JAWYAJ010000304.1, on the reverse strand, counting down.
GACTTTCCAGTCTGCTTTTTCGAATGTAGCTGTCACTACCTGATATTCTTCCTGATCGATCCGGGCAATAAAATTGTCCTTTTCCATACTGTTCATCTTCTCAAGCAGCTGCGGCGTAATCTTATTATAATTCATCGGATAGACAATCTGTCCCTGATCATTTAGAATACACAAAGTCCCTTCCCCAGTTGCATAAAAAGACTCAAATATTTCCGCGATTTTATTCAGGTTTAAGTCTATCAGAATCACGCCTAAAAAACTGCCGTCTTCATAGCTGCTGATTCTCCTGCTCAAAGAAATGGTCTGTTCCGTGTTGTCTTTCAGGAATTCATGCTGCATGGGTCCGGTGATCACGGATGTATTAGGTGACTCTAACGCTTTCTGATACCAGGAATAGGTCGCATAATCCTGAACTACGGACCAGAATTCATAAATGCTTTTGTGCAGAAGCAGACTCTTTTTTCCAAAAATCATCAGAGATGTGACGTCTGTGCGACTGTTCAGGGATGAATTAAAAACTTTGGAGCTCATTTCATAATCCTGCATACTCTTGGCATTGGTCAGATTACTGTACCCTTCCGCATTGTCTTTTTCCGCGATCAGATAATTCTGCAGATAATAGTTATAATTTGCTTCATTTGCGATGGATGCAATTTCATCAAAATAATTTTCCAGACGTTTATTGGCATTTTGCAGCAGCTGCCTGGAATAAGTCACATTGTCCGATTCGATTTTCTTTGTAAATATAAATAAAAACATCCCTATGAAAATCAGCATAAAGAAAATCACCACAGCAAATACCTGCAGCAGTGTTTTATTCTTTATCCCCATGTATTCATAGCGATGTTTTATTTTCTGAAATGTTGTTTTCTCCTGCAAGACAAATGCCTCCTGGAATATCCGTTATCTTTCTGTTTGATATTGAAAAATTTTACCTGTGCTTACTCCGAAAATCAGAGGGAGACATACCGGAATACTTTTTAAAGGATACGCTAAAATAATGTGGATTGGAAAATCCGGTCTCATAAGCGATCTCATACGTCTTTTTATCGGTATTACGGATCAGTTCCATCGCCTTTTCCATGCGAATATTGGTAAGGTACTCCACAAAATTTATCTTGGCTTCTTTTTTGAACAGCCCGCTTAAATATCCGGTACTGACCGATACGTGTTCTGCAACTAAGCTTAAGGATAATTCCTCTTCGCCATAATGGGTGCCAATATAATCCTTGGCATTTTGTATGATCATCTGACCGCTGTTGGACTGAAGCTGCTGCAGTTCATGGGATACTTTTATGGAAAAAGACAGCAGTTTTTTTATTATCTCTTCCGAAGAAGACATGTCCTCAAGCTCATTGTAAAGAGCAAAGCCTTCCCCCCACACATCCTTAGACACCTGGCGCACACCGGATAATTCTTTTAACAGAGATGTGATCATTTCAATAAAGACCATTTTTATATTGGAACTGGAGAGGGTTTTTGATCGGAGCAGGTCATCATAAATCGCGGACATAGATTTCTCAATATCTGCCTTTTGTAAAAATTTAATGCTGTAAATCAAATCCTTAATCCCCTGGAAGGGATAAAAAAAAGCCTTCTCGATATAATCAAGATCGCTGATGTCATATACCTTGTTGGCACCCAGAGAATATTTACAGTCAAGAGCCGTACTTGCTTCGTGATAAGAGTGGTACAGGTCTTTGAGTTTGCTGACCTCAGACCCCAGTGCACAGGTAGTATTTACCTTTAGTACCGCAGTGACTGCCTTTTGAATAACCTGCAGGGTACTGTATGCAATAAAATGTCCGTCATCTCCAAATGAATCCAGGTTAAACACGATAATAACCTTATTGTTGTTATCATCAAATATACAGTGCTGACTGCCGATACAGTCCAGGGTAATATTTTTTTCTGTAAATACAAATAGCTCAATATCGGAATTGGCTGCTTTGGTCAGATCTGCCTCCACGATTCCTACCATATAACGCTCTGAATGGAGGGGAATCTCAAGGGAGAATATTCGGTCTTCTAAATGATCCGACTGTCCGTATTGGGTACAGACCATGGTATATAAAAATTTTTCCTGCAGCGCCGGCATACTTTGATGGATCTGCAATTTCATTTTTGCAATATACTGCTTTTGAGATGCTTCTATATTGAGTTTTTTACAGATTTCTTTCATTTTTGTATAAAGCGTGGACGCCCCAACGGGCTTTAAAATATAATTCTTCACACCCAGATCCACCGATTGTTTGGCATATTCGAAGTCCTCGTGCCCAGTCAATACCACCACGTGAATCTCCGGAAATTCTTCACTTAATGCCTTCGACAGCTCCAATCCATCCATAAATGGCATAACAATATCCGTAAGTACCAGATGTATCTGATGCTTACGGCATATTTCAAGGGCTTCCAGACCATCCTCCGCCTGGTAAATTGTTGTAAATCCAATAGAATCCCAGTCTATAATCGTACTTATTGCATTCCTTACCAAGGGTTCATCATCTACGATTAACAATGTATACATGCTATACGCCTCAAATTCTGTTTATTTCTGCCCGGAATCCGCTGTCTCTTCTGATAAGTCTTCCACTGCTTCCACATCTGATTCTGCCTGTCCGCCCAGCTCTTCCACTGCTTCCACATCTGATTCTTCCTGACCGCTCAGGTCTTCAATCTCATCCGGTGTTTCGGCGGTTTCTGTATGCTCCTGCGCTTCTGCTTCATTCTGAAGGTTTACACCGGTGAATTCATCCCGGAATTTTTTCTTCAGGCTGATACTGAGGACATAAATAACTGCACCAACTAAGCCTACACTGCCGGCATTGCCGATGTTGAAAATGAAAAATGCGATGCCTGCATATCCCACAAGATCTGTTCCCGCATATTTATAATATGCTCTCTTGCGGTCCTCGGAAATTCCGTCCAGCTCATGTAACAGCCTTGGCTCTACCACATCCAGCAGCACCCAATAGATAACCAGGAAAATGGCAATTGCTCCATAAAATACAATCTGAGGAACCTGCTTGCTAAATCCTACGTAGAGTAAAAATGCTACCATCGCAAGCAGCAGTACAATAGAAGCAATCGTAATTTTCTTCCTTATTTTTCTTCTTTCTTCTTTTTGCATGATTCTTCTCCTTTTTATAACATATAGAGAATATTATACATGATGTAAAGAGAAAAATATAGGACTTTTATAAAAAAGTCTGAGAAAACTGATTTTGCAGATTGCTCTAATGAAATAAAAGAAATCCGACGGGATACGCCGGATTTCTCTTGCATTACTTTTCTTTTAAGCAAACTGATTTAAGTCGGCATCGTAGTAATAATCGATGTTTTCTAATTTTTTTATCAGTTCTTCCTCTTTTAAGCTCAGGCTCTTACACATTTCTTCCAGGGTTGGGTAAAAATCCCTTAGTTGTGTATTTACGTAGCTTAACAGTATAAATGGGTCATTTGGAATCATTTTGTACCTCTGCCAGAGAATATTACATTACTTCACCAGTCACTTTTACATGTGCAGCAAGCTGGTCATTTTCAACATCCAGCACGATAATATCTTCTGCTCCTACGCTGCCGGAGAGAATTAACTTCGCTGCCAGTGTCTCCACATTCTTCTGTAAAAATCTTTTTAATGGTCTTGCCCCGTAGATCGGGTCATAACCGCCTTCTATAATATATTCTTTTGCATCATCTGTCAACTCCAGACGGATTTCCTGGTCAGCCAGACGTTTATTCAGGTCAGCCATCATAAGTGTTACAATGCTTCCAATATCAGATTTCGTCAAAGGCTTAAACATAATGATCTCATCCAGCCGGTTTAAGAATTCCGGACGGAAATGATTACGCAGGTCATTCATTACCATCTCTTCGCTTTGTTCATTGACCTCGCCCTGTTCATTAATACCTTCCAGAAGATAAGCCGAACCTATATTGGATGTCATAATTAAGATGGTATTTTTAAAGTCAACAGTTCTTCCCTGGGAATCGGTAATACGCCCATCGTCTAATACCTGAAGCAGCACATTGAATACATCGGGATGTGCTTTTTCAATTTCATCAAACAGAACAACTGAATACGGTTTTCTACGCACTGCCTCTGTCAACTGCCCGCCCTCTTCATAGCCCACATATCCCGGAGGTGCTCCGATCAATCTGGAAACGGAGTATTTCTCCATATATTCACTCATATCAATCCGCACCATGTTCTGCTCATCATCAAACAGGCTTGCCGCAAGGGCTTTCGCAAGTTCCGTCTTACCCACACCGGTTGGTCCCAGGAACAGGAAGGAACCGATGGGTTTGGTGGGATCTTTAATTCCTGCTTTTGATCGGATAATGGCATCGGTTACTTTGGTGACTCCATCATCCTGTCCAATCACTCTGTGATGCAGTTCTTCGTCCAGACCCAGGATCTTGCTTCGTTCACCTTCCGTCAGTTTGACAACCGGGATTCCGGTCCATCTGGAAATAATCCTGGCAATCTCTTCATCCGTTACGCTTTCATGAACCAGTGCCAGCTCCTGGCTCTTCACCCTCTCTTCCTCAATGCTTAACTGATCCTGAAGCTTTGGAAGTTCTCCATACTGCAGCTCAGCCGCACGGTTCAGGTTATAATCCCTTTGCGCCATTTCAATTTCTTTGTTTAGATTTTCGATCTGCTCACGCAGGCTTGATAAATTTTCAACGGAATGCTTTTCATTATCCCACTGCGCTTTCTTACTGCTGAAATCATCCCGCAGCTCCGCAAGTTCTTTTTGCAGGTTCTCCAAACGGTCCTGACTTAATTTATCAGTCTCTTTCTTCAATGCAGCTTCTTCTATTTCCATCTGCATGATCTTTCTCTGAAGTTCATCCAGCTCTGCCGGCATGGAGTCCAGCTCCGTCTTGATCAGTGCACAGGCTTCATCCACCAGGTCAATGGCTTTATCCGGTAAAAAACGGTCTGATATATATCGATGGGACAGGGTTGCGGCAGCGACTAACGCACTGTCCGTAATTTTTACTCCATGATACACCTCGTAGCGTTCTTTTAATCCCCTTAATATAGAGATAGTATCTTCTACCGTGGGTTCATCTACCATTACCGGCTGGAAACGTCGTTCCAGAGCGGCATCTTTTTCAATATACTTGCGGTATTCATCCAGAGTGGTTGCACCGATACAATGAAGTTCTCCTCTTGCCAGCATTGGTTTTAACATATTTCCGGCATCCATTGCGCCATCCGTCTTGCCAGCACCCACAATCAGATGAAGTTCATCGATAAACAGAATAATCTGTCCTTCGCTTTTTTTCACTTCTTCCAATACGGCTTTCAATCGCTCTTCAAATTCCCCGCGGTACTTGGCACCTGCTACCAGTGCTCCCATATCCAGTGAGAAAATCTTCTTATCTTTTAAGCCTTCCGGTACATCTCCCCGGACGATACGCTGTGCCAGTCCTTCCACAACTGCTGTTTTACCTACACCAGGTTCTCCGATCAGCACCGGATTGTTCTTAGTCTTACGGGACAGGATGCGGACTATATTTCGGATCTCACCATCACGTCCAATCACAGGGTCCAGTTTCTGGTCTCTGGCTTTCTCCACCAGATCCTGACCGTATTTATTCAGCGTATCATAAGTTGCCTCCGGGTTATCACTGACTACTCTCTGGTTCCCCCTTACGGTTGACAATGCCTGCAGGAAGCGGTCTCTCGTAATCCCGTATTCCTGAAACAGCGCCTTCACACCCTCATTTGGATGTTTCAGCAATGCCAGAAACAAATGCTCCACAGATACATACTCATCACCCATGGCCTTTGCTTCATCTTCCGCACTGACCAGTACCTTATTCAGTTTCTGACCCATAAACAACTGGCCTCCGGAAACTTTAGGACGCTTGTTTAAAGCATTTTCCAGATTTCTGGCAAAATGCTCCTTATTAATTTCCATCTTCTCAATTAATTTGAGAATCAGGCTGTCTTCCTGATTTAATAAACTATATAGTAAATGCTCCTGCTCAACTTCCTGATTTCCATATTCATAAGCCACTTTTTCCAGGTCATTCACTGCCTGTAAAGATTTCTGCGTAAATTTATTAATGTTCATAATCATACCTCCTCATCACATTCATTTGCAAACAGTCTTACACCTTCGTTTCTGTCTGTTCTATAACTACTATAACATACATTTTCAAAATTGCAAGTACTTTTTCATATTTTTTTGAAGTATTTTTTGAAAAACGGTAAATGCTAAAAAGAGAAAATGAAAGACTATGAATATGGGAGGTTTTAAAATGTTTCCAGATAAAATCTATTATGAACCGGATGTTCTGAATTATCCTCTGGGTCAGGAGTTAAAAGAAAAATATGCAGCTGTGCCCTGGATCGAAATAGAAAGCCACAATAAAATCGACGAGCTGCGCAGCAATGAAAACGCACAGTTCGCCAACATGAAACGGCATCTTATTATCGGTACCAGAAAAACCCACAAATACGTGCCAAACCATAAGGTTTCTGATTTCCTGGTTCCTTACACTTCTTCCGGATGCAGTGCCATGTGTCTGTACTGTTATCTGGTATGCAATTATAATAAATGTTCTTACCTTCGGCTTTTTGTAAACCGGGAAAAAATGATGGAACGACTGATAAAGTCCGCTTCTGCCTCTGACCAGGAATTAACCTTTGAAATTGGGAGCAACAGCGATCTTGTCCTGGAAAATACCATAACCAATAACCTGGAATGGACCATCCCGGCATTTACCTCCCAGCCAAGAGGGTACCTGACCTTTCCAACAAAATTTGATATGGTGGACCCCCTTCTTGAACTCCCTCACAAAGGAAGGGTCATTTTCCGCATGAGCCTGAATCCCCAGGAGATTATCAGTAAAATTGAAATTGGTACTTCTTCACTGAAACGCCGGGTCCAGGCACTTAATAAAATGTGTGATGCAGGCTATAAAGTGGGCATCCTGTTTGCTCCTATTATACTTGTTGATGACTGGAAGAAGATATATGAAGAGTTCTTTACACAGCTTGCCGATACGCTTTCCGACAAAGTAAAGAAAGAAGCATTTGTTGAAATCATTTTTATGACCTACAGCTTTGTTCACCGTGCCATCAATGCAGAAGCATTTCCAAGCTCGCCTGATTTGTACAGTAAAGAGAACATGACGGGACGAGGCAGAGGGAAATACTGTTATCAGACTCCCCTTCGCACAGATGGGGAAAGCTTCCTGCGAGAGCAGATCGCAGATAAACTTGGAGATATGCCTATTCTTTATGTTGTTTAACTATAAAAAAGATAATAAGATTGCGGAGCACTCCTCATCATCTTATTATCTTTTTATATTCTGTCCAATTTTCTTACGAATCCAATTACCCTTTCAAACCTGAAAAGGTAATTCCCTCAATGAAATACTTCTGAGCCATAAAAAATACTATAATCATAGGTACCATTACTACTGCTGCTGCTGCCATCAATAAATTCCACTGCTGAGAGAACTGACCAATGAACATCTGCAGACCAAGAGATACTGTTTTCTTCTCCTGGCTGTTTAAATATAAAAGCGGCCCCATAAAATCATTCCACGTATTCATAAATGTAAAGACACCAACGGTACATAATGCAGGCTTCGACATAGGAAGAATAATTTTGGCGTATATTGTAAGATAATTAGCTCCATCCACTAATGCTGCTTCATCATATTCTCTGGGAATTCCCATATAAAACTGTTTTACCAGGAAAATATTAAAAGCACTCCCAAAGAAAGCCGGCAGTATCAGGGGCCAGTAGGTATTATATGCACCCACTGCCTGCCAGCCGATAAACTGAGGTATCATTAGTACAGTATATGGAATCATCATCGTAGAGATCAACAGTCCAAAGAAAAAATCTCTTCCCCGAAACCGAAATCTTGTGAATCCAAATGCCGCAAAGCTAGAACTAAATATTGCACCAGCTACATTTGCAGATACAATAACAAAAGAGTTTAGAAAATATCTTCCAAAGGGGGCAGTCTGGAATGCTTTGACATAATTCTCAATCAGAAGTTCATCCGGCAGCCACTTTGGTGTAATTGAGAAAATTTCCCTGTCTGTCATAAATGAACTCCTAAGCATCCAGTAAAAAGGAAATAAAAGTACCATTGATAATATAATCAGCACTATATATACCCATATATTTTTTCTCTTTCTCATGATTTATCCCCACTTTCGTAATAAACCCATTTACCGGATGTCTGAAAGAAAATAACAGTCAGGACCGCTATAATAATAAATAAGAGCCAGGACATTGCTGATGCATATCCCATTTCATTATTTTTGAATGCGGTCCGGTACAATAGCAGTGAATAAAACAGGCTTGCATTATCCGGTCCGCCCTCCGTCATGACATACGCCTGGGTAAATGTCTGCATGCAATTGATTACACCCATAATCAGATTGTAAAATATAATCGGAGTCATAATTGGAACGGTTATGTAATGAAAACGGTGAAAAGCGTTAGCTCCATCAATTTCTGCCGCTTCATACAACTGCCTGGATATCCCCTGCAAACCTGCCAGATATATAATTATAGTATTTCCGGCACCCCACACAGCCATAAATGTAATGGAAGGTATAACCGTTGCTTTATTAAACAGAAATTCTACCGGAGCCATTCCTATCATTTTTAGAAAATTATTAATGATACCGTATATTGGGTTATACAAATACATCCAGATTGCTGAGCCTGCTACCAAGGGTATAATGGACGGTATATAGAATATAGTCCGGTAAACGGAAATGCCCTTAATCTTCATATTAAGCAGCAGCGCAATTAAAAAAGTTACAATCAGAGTTGCCGGTACTGTCAGTAATGTATAATATCCGGTTGCCCCCAGTGCCTGCCACACCAGGTTGTCCTGAAACATTCTGGCATAATTCTGGGTTCCGACAAACTTCATTGGAGTTACTATATCCCAACTGGTAAAACTGACAAAAAAGCTAAATAAAATAGGACCTATACTAAACAATGCCATTCCAATTAATGCCGGTGCTATAAAGAAATACCCCCACTTTGTCTGCATTCGGTCAATGGTTCCCTTTTTACAAACACCAGCTGCATTCTTTTTGTTATTTATCTCCATGCAATTACCTCCTGAAAATGGAGGGTATGATCCCCCCATTTGTATTTCCGTAAATGATAGTGAACCTCCTACCACTTGCCTTCCAGTTTTTCAGTCAACTTCTCATCGAGACCTTTCACTGCTTCTTCTGCGGTCATTTCACCCAACCATAGTTTGTCTAACTGGGGCATGATGGTTTGTTCCACTACTGTTGAGAAATTTTTCATAATTGTATTTTCGCCGGACTTTGCAACTTTTGTCAGTAGACCTGAAGTAACCTCAGCAAAATCTTCGCCATAATTTTTAGACCACTTATCAATGGCTTCCTGGCTTTCATAACTACTTTTTGTATTCGGCAGATTACTTACGGATGCACCATGCTTCTGGGTTGCATCTACAGCATAATCATAATCCGCTAAAGCCTTATACAGCTTAAACGCTTCTTTTGGATGTTTGGTATTTTTTGACATCATAAAAGCGGAAGCCCAAGCCATCCCGGAAGGAACCGAAAATGACGGCTGTGTAGTAACACCTACATCGTATTTTTCTTTCTCGAATTCAGGATAAATATAGGCACCTTCCATAAACATCGCTAATTGTCCATTCATCAGCATTGCAGAAGGAGACTGCAGTCCCTTACTCATTCCCATTGTTGGTGCCACCTGATTTTTCAAAGATAAATCAGCCACAGACTGCAGGACTTCTATTCCTTCTTTTGAGGTAATTCCTAGCCCTGTTCCATCTTCATTGAAAAATCCGGTGCCATTGCTGTAGAGAAGCCCTGAAAGCGTAATCCAGCTTGTAACACTGGTCATCATAGTTCCAAATGTCTGAATATTATTATAATCAAAGCCCTCTTCACCTGGATGTTTTCCTTTTGCATCCTTGGTCAGCTTTTCGGCAGCATCTACATATTGTTCCCAGCTCCATGGCTGTTCCGGATCCGACGGTGGATATGCTACTCCTGCTTCGTCAAACAGCTCCTTGTTATAATACATGACAACCGTAGTCATGTTGGGAGAAATTCCCCATAGATGATCGTCTGTCTTAAACATAGCAGTAGGAATATACAAGTCTTCCGGTACTATATTCTCTTCTGCATATAAGGGTGCAAGATCCATGCCCACTCCTTTATTTCCCCATTCATTTACAAGATATTCCTGTACAAAGAACACGTCCGGAGTCTCATCTGCTGAAATCATAGTATTCAGTTTGCTGGAATAATCTGCATACGGGATATAATTAACATTCACTTTTATATTAGGATTTTCCTTTTCAAACTCCGCAATCACAGCGTTTCCTGCATCCTGTTCTCCGGTACTCCACCATGTGTACAACTCCAGCTCAACCTGTTCTCCTTCCGGCAGTGTATCTGTAGAAGCACCGGCATCTCCTCCCTTTTTCTCCGTACTGTTTTCTGCCGTGGCAGCCGAACTTTCATTTTTTTTGCCTGTATCAGGCGATACACCACATCCAATCATCGTTAACACCATTGATCCCGCTACCAAAAGACTTACTAATTTTTTCTTCTTCATACCTTTCCATCCTTTCATCCGTAACCACTTTGTTTTCTTTTTACTCTCTCCATTATACAAAGATGGAATTTCTTTCAATAGCATTTTTATGTATTTATTACAGCAAAATTTTATCTTAATTCGTAACAGTTCAGACAAGTCAGAACTGTTACCTTAATTCGTCAGATTGGTGAATGGCATAATATACCCGAAAGTCACGAGGTGTCATCCCCGTTGCTTTTTTAAATACCCTTGAAAAATAATTAGAATCCATATATCCTGCTTCTAATGCAATCTCCGTAACCGGGACTTGTGATACTATAAGCATAGTCTTAGCGTGCTCCATTTTTAAATTTTCAATATATTGTGAAATATTCCCGCCTGTTTTTTCTTTGAATCTTTTTGACAAATAGGTAGGCGATACAAAAAATTCTTCAGCCAGATCCAGTAAACTGGGATCTTCTCTAAAATGATCTTCCAGATACTGACTTACATTCCCTACAAGATCATTTTTCTGCCTCATACCTCCAATCTGATTTTTTACGAGTTCGATATATTCCTGTACCTGATCTATCACATCTGACTGATTATAATATTTGGCCGTAGAAAACAGTAAAAGTTCTCCATGAAGGCTTTCCATTACGGGCAGGCCATTTTTAAGAAGCAGGTTCACTAATATCAGCATGATTTTACGATATACATCACTTAACATCCATATGGATTCACGATTCTGAAATAATTGTTTCAAAGTCTGCAGAGCCGCTGCATTAGCTTCCTTTACAGTTCCATACATCATTGTAGTTTCCAGCTCTGCATTCGTAAATTTATCTTTTATTACAGTATGATTGCAATCCAATATCCTGGTGTTGTTATCAATAAACCTTTCATTCAAGCGATTTTCCAGTGCTGCAAGCGCCGTTTCCCGGTTTTCCATATGCATATCATGAAAAAACCATCGAACCGGAATTTTAAACGAAAGCACATCACTGATTTTCTCTACAAGCCGGCAATCAAGATTTCTGTTTTCAAAAAACACCCCCACTGCATCCTGTACCATTGGAAAAACAATCACTTTCAATAAATCAGCGTTCTCCGCCTCTATAATTCCGGCTTTTACCAGACTGTTTTTCATATTTACTTGTTCCAGGACTGTTAAAACCGACGCTCCATAAATTAGCAGGAAGGAGCCTGCTGTTTTCTTGGTAAAGTATTCCTGGCAATCCCCCCAAAATATATAGCTGCTTTTTAAAATGGATTTCCTTTGCTTACGTTCCTCCAGTATCTGAAGATTAAGTGTCTCCATCAGATTCTTTAGTTCATCCTGCATTACGGGTTTTCTCAGATAATCACACACCCCAAGCCTAACGGCTTCCTTAAGATATTGAAAATCATCATATCCGCTTACAATTACAAATTTTGTATTCAGTTCCCTATACTGTTTTTTCATTTTTCTGATGAACGTCAATCCGTCCATCTGCGGCATATTGATATCCACAAAAAAAATATCCGGTCTGCAGCTTTCTAAAACCTGCATTGCTTCCTGGCCATTTCCCGCACATCCGATTACCGTTGCTGTGTTATCCGCCATCAGGATTTTATTCTTTAGACTCTTCAATACAAACTCCTCATCATCAGCAATTGCCACCTTCAACATTTTGGCTCCTCCTTCGGTACAATTATTTCCATCTTCGTCCCTAAACCCGCTCTGGACGTAATGTTAAACTGAAATTTCTCCTGGTACCCCATCCACAATCTCTGGTATACATTATGCAGTCCGATATGCTTACCTGATTTGATTTTTACCCCCAATCGAATCAGCGAAAAGGTTTCTTCGATCTGATTTAATTTTTCTTCCTGTATCCCACACCCATTATCCACAACTATGACAGAGACCTTCCCTCCCTTCTCCTTTATCTGAATGGTCACGCAACACTCCTCTCTCTTATCCTGAAACCCATGTTTGATACAATTTTCCACCAGTGGCTGTAAAATAAATTTATAAAACGGTATGTCAAGTACATGTTCATCTATTTCTTCGTAGAACTCCAGATCCGGTATTTTATAATAAATAATAGTAAGATACTGATGAATGTATTCATATTCATCCCGCAGACATATCCGGGCGTCATCCCCCAGATTATATCGGAACATTTTCCCCAGGGTCTCACATACCGTCACTGCCTGCAGACTCCTATCCTCCAGAATCAATCCATTAATGATCTCCAGCGTATTATAGAGAAAATGTGGATTAATCTTCTGTTGCAGCATCTCAAACTCGGATTCCCGTTCCAGTACTTCCATCGTTTTATTTTGGGAAATAAGACTTTCCATAGCTACAGACATATCATTAAATCCACTGATCAATTCTCCGATTTCATCCTGATAGTGATTGTCAATTGTTACTCCAAATTTATTATTCCGTATCTCTAAAATAGCATTTTTACACCGGATAATTGGTTGCGACAGATAATTTGAAAAATAGACTGCTATGAAAAATATCAACAGACCCAGCGGCACAATGACCAGTGCCCAAAAGCCAAACTGTTCCACAATAGTATTATCTTTATCGGAATGAAAAGAAAAGACATAAGTTTTCCAACCGGTTACTGTTGATTTCCCATAGGAGACAGCGCAGTACTGCTTTTCATTGTTTCTGGCAATGGTTTCTCCAGTCTTAAAACCATCCAGCTTTTCAAAAATACCGCCTAAAGCTGTTACATTATTCTTTGTAAAATTACTTTCTACCTGGTTACCACTCTCATTTTTTATTAGAATGCAGTCGTTATAGGGCGACTCCACTTTTAAAAAATCCCACTGCTCAGTAGGTATGTAAAATATGATATATCCAATATGATCAAATGTATGATAATCCCTGATAGTATAATAAAGTGACAGAATATTTTTCTGCCCGGGTGACTCCAAATAACCGCAATGGTCCTGCCACTGATAGTACTTACTATCACGTTTCAGAATATTAAGCCATGTCTCATCTTCAATTTTATAATAGGGGTCAAATTTTTCTTTGCCTGTCATCACAAATACACCATTATTCCCATATATTGCAACTCCTATATCTTTGTTCATCTGTGATATATTACTTAAGAAATGAGTAGCTCCCTCCAATTGGATCTGCTGTTCCTTATCATTAGGACTATAGTCAGCTTTTAATATATTCTGAGCCCAGTTACTATACATGGTTGTATAAGCGGTAAAATCCAGGTTTTTCATATATTGTTTCAGACTCTCTTCTACCTGAAGATTTCTGCTGAGTGCATGATTTTTTAATTCTTCCTGATAATTAAAGTTGGTCACAAGCCGGAATCCAATAAAACAAATGGAAAAGACCAATAGAAAAACCATGGCGAATAAAAAAACTACTTTCCGTTTCAAGCTTAATATCCAGTACCAGTCCACTGCTTTTTTAAAGCATCTCTTTATAGCTGCACCCATCCGTCTTCCTCCAATCTTATTCCTATAATTGCCGTTATTATAGCATATATGTACTAAAAAACAAAAGTAAGCTTTTACCATATATATAAATTGCATAAATTATTCCTGGTACCAGTTCAAATTTTTCGTCACTTCTTTTCAACTCTTGATTTATACTGGAGTCAATCAGAGTACACCAGCGGGGTAT
>NZ_JAWYAJ010000303.1:0-3454 GCF_034124845.1 Robinsoniella sp. | reverse complement strand
AGGATTATGAGCTTCAGATTATAATCCGTAATTGGTCTGATGATCGGTACCAGGTAGATTTTGATTATCAAACTGATATTTATACAGAGGAAGAAATAGATGATATGTATAAACGTTTCATCTTGATTATTAAACAGATCATCAAAGATATATCAGTTAGCATACAAGACATACAATTGTTGGATAATAATGAAATAAAGAAGTATGTTTACAATTATCCTAAGCTGGAAGTTACTGCTAATGATGATTCTTACATAAAAATATTCGAAAAAAATGCAGAATTATTTAGGGATCATATAGCGCTGTCAATGGAAAATAAAGTACTCACATATGGAGAGTTAAATAACAGAGCAAATCAATTGTCATATCAATTCAAAAAGCTGGGGTTAAAAAAAGGAAAAGTAGCCGCGGCAGTCTTACCTCATAGAATGGAAAGCGTCATAGCTATATTGGCTATATTAAAATGTGGAGGAGTCTATCTGCCGGTTGATGTATATCTGCCTGAAGACAGAAAAGCGGGCATAATAGTAAATTCAAAAGCTAATTTATTGATTCAATACAACAAAGAGGTCACTGACGGTTTTAATGGTCCAAGATTTTTACTCAATGAATTTACATTCCAAAAAGATACTTTTCCAAATCCGGAACAAAAAATGTCTTTAGATGATATTGTTTATATGATATATACATCAGGCTCTACCGGTGATCCAAAGGGGGTTCTAGTAAGTAATCAAAACCTGATAAATTATTGTCAATGGGCACAGAAAACATATTTGAAAGACAAGAATGATATTTTTGCATTATATTCTTCTTTTGCCTTTGACTTTACCGTAACTGCTCTATTTTTACCATTGCTGTCAGGAGCCCAAATTAGGATATATGACAGGTATAGCGAGCAAAACGTTTTCAAAAAAATTTTTGAGGAAGGGTTGGTTACAATCGTTAAAATAACTCCTTCACAAGTTGCTCTCTTACAGGACATTCATATAAAAAGAATTGCTGTACACACATTTATAGTAGGAGGTGAAAATTTTAATGAGGCTGTCTGCAATAACCTTTATATAAAATATAATAGAAAAATACGGATCTTTAATGAGTATGGACCAACGGAAACTACAGTTGGATGCACGTGTAAACTTTACGTTGCAAGTGAGACATATCTTGAGCCATCGGTACCAATAGGACCACCTATAGATAATACGCAGCTCTTACTCTTAGATCAGGATTTATGCCCTGTTCCAAATTATACAAATGGAGAAATATATATATCTGGGAAAGGTGTAACAAAAGGTTATTTTAAAGACAAAAACTTAACGAAAAAAAGATTTCTGCCCAATCCATATTGGAAAGGTCAGATAATGTATAAAACAGGTGATCTTGCTGTGCGTGATAAAAGTGATAACATATATTTTATAGGCAGAAATGATAGCCAGATTAAATTAAGGGGTTATCGGATATCCACAACAGAAATTGAACAAAAGATTATTGAAAGTCCCTATTCAAACAATGCTGCAGTGGTTATAAATTCGTTTGATAATAATGGGCAGGTGCTAGAAGCTTTTATAGTACCTACAAAAGCATATGCTGAGAATGAACTGAAAATATACTTAAAATCACAATTACCTGAGTATATGGTTCCCTCCATGTATATAGTACTAGAAGAATTACCAGTTACAATCAATGGTAAAATAGATAAAGAAAAGTTATTGTTATCCAGAAGTATACCAAGTGAAACGAAAAATATTAATTATCAAATATCAGATGAGGCTAAATTGCTGATACAGGTAATGAAGCAGGTTCTTCAGTGTGAAAAGTTAAGTCCAGAAGATAATTTCTTTGCTGTTGGCGGAGACTCAATTAAAGCAATACAGATTTCTTCAAGACTGAATGAAAAGGGATATCGCTTAAGCGTACACAGTATGATGAATAATCCGTTTATTGGAGCTATGGCTGATTTCATGGAAATAGCCGGTATAAACAGATATGAGCAGGGGCTGTGCTCCGGCAATATGAAACCAACGCCAATAATAAACTGGTTTCATGACCAGGATGCTAAACGAATGGATGGGTACACGCAATCTGTGGTACTTTATCTGGAAAAAGATATAAAATTAGATGATTTAAATCATATCTTTTATGAACTTATAAAACATCATGATATTCTGCGGGCGAACTTCTCCTTCAAAGAGGAATGTTTGTTTTATAATCAAAGTCATTTAAAGCAGTCTGAAATAGTTCGGTTCATTAATCTACAAAACAGGTCCTTATCTGAAGAAAAGAGACTCTTGCAGCAAATATTTCAGTTAGAAAGTGACTTATTAATTAGAGTATACTTTATACAGGGAAATGACCAAAAAAAGTTATTCATCTGCATACATCACCTGGTTATAGATGGTGTCTCGTGGCGGATATTATTGGAAGATCTAAATTCTCTCATAGGAAAAAAATTAAATCATCAGGAGTTGACTTTACCGGAAAAAACATGTTCTTACCAACTATATGCACAAGAAATTTGGGATTACTCAAAAAAATTAAAAACAGATAGGGACTATTGGAACAATATATTGAACATACAAGATAAATTAATAGATCAAAAACCTGTTTGGAATGAAAAACAGGATGAGTTTCTGAATTTATATGGTAATGTTATTTTAGATTACAGAACATCAACCAGGCTGGACTATCTGCTTCTTGGAGCATTTTTAAAAGCGATTAAAGATATATTGGGATATGAAGAGATGATAATAGAAATAGAAGGACATGGAAGAGATGCCTTGCCGGAAAGGAATATCAATAGAACAGTTGGATGGTTTACTGTCTGGTGTCCGGTATATTTTCGTATAGACTCAAATGAACGGGATTTAATCTTAAACCAGGTTCTAAAAGTGCTTAAGGAGAATGAACGCAGAAAGCATGAATATATGATTATGAAAAACTTAAAAAAAATACCTATGCCAAAGTATGATGTGATACGTTTTAATTACTTGGGCGAATGGAATGACCATCAGTATAATCAATTTAAGTTAGATCAAATTTACTTCGATAATAATAGTACAGCTGGAAATGATAATCAGCTTTTCTTAGAAATTATTATGATAAAAATAAATAATCAGATAAAGACAGCTCTCAGATATTGTGGAAAGGTATTTACCTCTAAGATTTCAGTATTATTGGAAAGTTTTCTGAATGAAATACAGGAATTTAAAATAGTAGGAGATAAACTACAGTATCATACTTATTTACAGGAACATAATTTTGCTGATATTCCATTAAATGACCTAGAATATCTGATAAATAAGGAGGAGTCATCGTGATATGCATCATGTGTGCTTTACAAAGTGAATATGAAAATATTCAGTCTTATTATCACATAATTCAAAAGAGAAAAATAAATGAAAACAGCTTTTTATCTGTTTGTGAAGAAAATATCATAATTATAAAATCTCAGGTAGGA
>NZ_JAWYAJ010000302.1:0-17261 GCF_034124845.1 Robinsoniella sp. | reverse complement strand
GTGCTGCAATTACATCGAAGATGAATAAAGCGAAGCTGCCCACCCATGTGGAAATTGATGCAGGGAAATATGCAATTGTAAAGGATTCGGTGATTCTTTTGGAACAGCTTCGTACTATAGATAAAAAACGATTAAAAGACAGGGTGTGTCATCTGGATATGGAAATCTTACGTCAGGTAGACCGGGCACTTAAAATCAGCTTGGAATTATCTACATAACTTGACTAATTTCCGGGAAGATGATATATTTTCTAGTGATAAGAAACTGATCCGTAACTGTGAGGTTCTGGAGAGTTGTAACAGTTCAGACAGCATGAATTGTTACTCATCCAGCCCGTCGAATTTCGCCTTGGGCGAAGGGCTGGATATCTGCGGACTACGGGTTTTCGTATGATCTGCGCAGTAAATGCACAGATCTGTCTGAACTGTTCCGGGCAGTTACACTGTTTACTGTGATACCCCTGAATAGCGCAAGCTACAACAGGAAGGAGTATTTTTACAAATGGATAGTGGTGGGAGTCCTGCGACAGGATTCATTGTTTTTTTAATATTTATATTGCTGGATGCAGTATTGTTTGGATTTGGTTCTGCCGTTCAGGCGCTGAATGAAGGCGAATTGGAGCGGGAAGAAGCACAGGGCAGCGCTAAGGCCAGGATGCTTCTGCGCGCCAAGGCGTCTCCGGACCGGCTGGTTGGCACAATCCAGGTCACAACGACGCTTTTGTGCATGCTGGCCGGCGGTGTGCTGCTGCGTCCTGCATCTGCATTGTGGAAGCTGCTGCTGGACAAAACCGGTCTTGGGCAAATCCTGCCGGGTGGTTTTTATCAATTTCTTTACATGTTTCTGGCTGTTGTCTGTATGCTTTTTCTCTTATATACATTTGGCATACTGCTTCCGAAAAAACTGGGGGCTCATTATTCGAAAAAATGGGCATTTGGACAGGTAGCGCTTGTGCATACAATTGTCGTTCTGTTTAGTCCTGTTACATATTTATTTACATCATTTGTAAATGTAATTATCCGGCTTTTTGGTATTGATCCGGGGAAGCTTCAGGAGGATGTGACGGAAGAGGAAATTATCTCTATGGTGAACGAAGGTCATGAACAGGGTGTTCTGGAGGCCAGCGAAGCAGAGATGATAACGAATATTTTTGAGTTCCGGGATAAGGAAGCTCAGGATATTATGACTCACAGAAAGAATATTATTGCAGTAAATGAGGATAAAACCCTGAAGGAAAGCCTGCAGTTTATGCTGGACAGTACAAATTCCAGATTTCCGGTATTTGAAGACAATATCGATAACATTACCGGTATCCTGCATTTGAAAGATGCCATGCGTTTTCATACGAAAAACAAATATGATAACTGGGCAGTAAAAGACATACCGGATTTAATCCGCCCGGCAGTATTTATACCCGAAACCAGAAATATCAATCTCTTATTCCAGAGCATGCAGTCCAAAAAGCTTCAGATGGTAATCGTTGCGGATGAGTATGGACAGACAGCAGGATTAATTGCATTAGAAGATATCCTGGAAGAGATTGTGGGTAATATTCTGGATGAGTATGACGTGGATGAAATACTGATCGAGGAACAGCCGGATGGAAATTATATTATGGACGGTATGACGCCTCTGGAAGATGTGGAAGAAATACTTCATATCGAGCTTCAGTCAGATGATTTTGAGACACTCAATGGTTATTTGATCTACCGCCTGGATAAGATTCCCGACGAAAAAGAAGACTCGGAAATTATAGAAGAAGGCTATGCGTTCAAGATTCTGAACGTTGCCAATAAAACAATACAAAAAGTAAGAGTCAGTAAATTAGTAAAAGAGATTCCAAAAGAAATAACAGAAGAATAAAGAAAGATAAAGGAGTAATCAAGATGTCAGGACATTCAAAATTTGCCAATATTAAACACAAAAAGGAAAGAAATGATGCTGCAAAAGGGAAGATTTTTACCATTATCGGAAGAGAAATCGCGGTAGCCGTAAAAGAAGGCGGCTCTGATCCGGATAATAACAGCAGACTTCGTGATGTAATTGCAAAAGCAAAAGCCAATAACATGCCAAATGATACCATAGACCGTGGTATTAAGAAAGCAGCCGGCGATGCCAATGCCGTTAACTACGAATACGTTTCCTATGAAGGATATGGACCAAACGGAATAGCCATTATTGTAGATGCACTTACCGACAACAAGAACCGTACTGCTGCCAATGTAAGAAGTGCTTTTACAAAAGGAAGCGGAAGCATCGGAACACCGGGATGTGTATCCTATAGCTTTGATAAAAAAGGCCAGATCATCATTGACAAAGAAGAATGTGATATGGAAGCGGATGATTTGATGATGATTGCCCTGGATGCAGGTGCTGAAGACTTCCAGGAAGAAGAAGACAGCTATGAGATCATCACGGATCCGGATGAATTCAGCAACGTCCGGGAAGCCCTTGAAAAAGAAGGCATCCAGATGGCGGAAGCCGAAGTAACCATGATTCCGCAAAACTATGTGGAACTGACAGATGAGACTGCAGTTAAGAACCTGCAGAAAACTTTAGACCTTCTGGATGAAGACGATGATGTACAGAATGTTTATCATAACTGGGAAGAGTAGGCTAAATTAAATAATAATGAAAATAAGGCTTTATGTTTGTTTCTGATTGAGACAGGCATGAAGTCTTTTTTTGTAGAAAAATGCGGCAGAGCGTTACTATTTCTTGCAGTGATTTTATATAACTTTTGCACAAAGAAGTCCTTTCTGGTATAAGGGAAATTATCATAGTTTAAGACATTAAATAATACTTCATGATTTTTTAAATAAGCACTTAATTTAGTAATGTTGTACAAAAATTAAGATGCAAATAAAATATAATTGACAATTATGTATATTGGTGATATTCTTAATATAACATTTATCGTGCACGGGCACGAAAATGGAAACTATTGGTTCTAAAGAAAGGAGAAAGGTATGAGAAAGGTATTGGGTATTTTATTATGTATCAGCATGATGGCAAGTTTAAGTGCATGTAGTTCAGGGAACAATGGTGGAAATACCGGCAAAGTCAGTGAGGACAGCAGCGCCGCAACTGAGGTTATGGGGCAGGGAGATAAGGGTTTAATTGGCATTACGACATCTATGTATACCAATGAAGGACTTACGATTATGTGTGACACGATTAAAGAAAAAGTTGAGTCAGAAGGTTACCAGGCAGTGATTAAAGACGCAAATCTTGATCAGGCACAGCAAATTAAAGATGTTGAAGACTTTATCAGTCAGGGGGCAAAGCTAATCATCGTCGAAGCATGTGATTCGGTTGGTGTAAAGTCTGCATTTGAACTGTGCAATAAGGCTGATATACCGGTCTTAAGTGTAAATCAGATTTTAGGGGAAGATCTGTTGAAATTGGTGATTGGATCTGTGACAAGTGATAATTACACTGCCGGCTATGAGGTGGGAAAAGAAGTTGCGAGACAGCTGGGCGGTAAAGGAAAGATTTGTATTCTTACGTATGATGTAGCATTTGTATGTCGGGAGAGGGGGGATGGTTTTAAAGATGCGATTGCAGACAATGAAGGCATGGAAGTACTAGACGTATTTGATGGTGTATGCACTGAGGATGAAGCAATGAAGAAGACCGAGGACTGGCTGCAGCAGTTTCCGGAAGTTACGGCGATATTCGGAAATAATTCTAACTGTGGTATCGGAATCTCCGCCGCTGTAAGATCAGCAAATAAAACGGATGATATCCTGGTTGCGAATGTAGACGGTCTTTCCGGTGATATCCGTAATATGGAAGATGGTGCACTGGATATAACAGCTGTATATCCGATGAAAGAACTGGCAGCAGCAGCAGCGGACAGAGCAGTGGCGGTTCTAAATACCGGAAAGTGCGAAGAAGATCCGAAGCTGAAATTTAGCCTGTGTACGATTGACGATCTGGATACGTATAAGGAATACTGGGGGATTAAATAAGGAAAGAGTTTCAGAGGAGAAACGGATGATGAGTGAAAATTATATCTTGAAAATGAAGGGGATTAGTAAGAGCTTTGGTGGTGTAGAGGTATTGCATGATGTGGATTTTAATTTGCACAGAGGAGAGGTAAGGGCACTGGCAGGTGAGAATGGTGCAGGGAAATCAACGTTGATGAAAATTCTTGGAGGGATTTATAACTGTGATTCAGGCGAAGTTTTCATTGGTGAGGACAAGTTGGATAACGGTTCTGTACAGGATGCAAAACAGCACGGTGTTTCTATCATACATCAGGAGATTGTTCTGGTTCAGGATATGACGGTTGGGGAAAATATCTTTTTGGGACGTGAATTTAAGAATAAGTCGGGATTCGTTGATTTTCGAAAAATGTATCGGGAAGCATCGGCAATCCTTGAGCGGATCGGGCTAGATAAACTTACCCCCGATACCATTGTCCGGGAGCTGAGTATTTCACAGCAGCAGCTGGTGGAAATTGCGAAAGCACTTTCCACCAATGCAGGTATCATTGTCATGGACGAACCCACCTCATCGTTAACCGATCGGGAAGTGGAGTTTCTGTTTCAGCAGATAAAGAGTCTTAGCCGGAGAGGTGTTGCGATTATCTATATTTCTCATAAGATGAATGAGATCAGTCGTATTGCCGACAGTATAACAATTATGCGGGATGGTCGGCATATCCTTTCTGTTTCGTTAAGCGAAATCAGTTATGAGCAGATTATACATAATATGGTAGGTCATAAGATTGAGGATTACTATCCGGATTATAAGGTAAAGACCGGCTCCGAGGTGCTGCGGATTGAGCATTTAACGACCGAAAAAGTAGAAGATATCAGCTTTACTCTGGCGGAAGGTGAAATCTTAGGTATTACCGGTCTGATGGGAGCGGGACGTACGGAGTTGGCAAATGCCATATTTGGATTGGAAGAAATTTCTTCCGGAGCCATGTATCTGGATGGTCAGCTCTGCACCGTGAAATCACCGCGGGATGCTATTAAAAAAAGAATTGGATTGATACCAGAGGATCGAAAAGCGAATGGACTGATTTTGGATAATTCCATATCCTTTAACATGACTTTGACCGTGATGGATCAGTTTATAAAGGGAATATCGATAGATAAAATAAAAGAGCAAGAGATTCTGGCAAAATATATTAATCAACTGGAAATCAAAATGGCCGATACCGATCAACTGGCGGTTGAACTTAGCGGTGGGAACCAGCAAAAAGTCGTGATCTCAAAATGGCTGGCGGCAACTCCGAGAATTTTGATTCTGGATGAGCCCACCAGAGGGGTGGATGTGGGTGCGAAATCCGATATTTACCACCTGATCTGCAAGATAGCCGAAGAAGGTGTGGCAGTAATATTGATTTCTTCAGAGTTACCAGAGGTGATGAACATGAGCTCTAGAATTGCTGTCATGTGTGAGGGAAGAATGGTTAAAATATTTGAGCCGGAAAAGGAATCAGTGACGCAGGAATTAATCATGCACTATGCGACAGGAGGATATGAACATGAAAGCTAGTAATAATATAATATCAGGAAAGAGAAGTCTGGAGAAATTTTTAAAGCGAAATTCAATGATATTGGTTGCTTTATTCTTGATTATCCTGGCGTTATCCATATTCACCACGACTTTTCTTACGACGGATAATATTTTATCTGTCATGCGGCAAATCAGTGTGGATTCCGTTCTTGCTTTTGGTATGGCACTGGTGTTGATTATAGGTTGTATTGATTTATCGGTTGGCAGTGTACTGGCTCTTAGCGGATGTGTTTGTGTTACGTTAATCGAAGGGGGAATGCCAACAGAAGCAGCGGTGATTATTACACTGGTATTCGGAGCAGCTTGTGGAGGGATTAACGGGCTTCTGGCAACATTTACGACAATACCCAGCTTTATCATTACACTTGCTACCCAACAGTGTTTCCGGGGCGCAGCCTATCTCATGACAAATGGAAAATCTATCATGTGCTACGATGAGAAGTTCAGTTCTATCGGTACAGGATATTTCGGACCGATACCGATTTTGGCTATTGTGATTGTCATCTGTCTGGTTTTGCTCAGTATACTGCTGAACCGGACGAAGTTTGGCAGAGGGATGTATGCAATTGGCGGAAATAAAAGTGCTGCGGTTTATGCGGGGATAAAGGTCAAATTTATCACTACGATGGTGTTTGTTTTTACCGGTGTAATGAGTGCTATAGCAGGTATAATGCTGGCTGCCCGGGTTTATTCAGCGCAACCTACTTCTGGAGCAGGATATGAAGGAAATGCCATCGCAGCGGCAGTACTCGGCGGAGTCAGCTTTAGCGGAGGGCTTGGTACAGCAGGGGGCGTCATGATCGGTGTTTTGATTCTTGGTTTTATGAACAATGGTTTAAATATGCTTCATGTTACATCTTACTGGCAGATTATTGTAAAAGGACTGCTGATATTGCTGGCAGTTTATCTAGATACACTTAAAAGCAACAAGCGGTTGCATATCAGGAAAAGGGGATAGACAATGAGAAGAGAATTTAAGTTTGTAGGACAGCAGGAAAAGTATTCAGTGTTGATCAGAGATGAGAGGGAAAAGGAAGGCCTGAACATGGAAATATTTCTAGATTTTCCAGTTGTTCTTCAGAATCTGGAAGGAGCAAAAAGAAAATTTCGCTATGATTGTTATCATGATTCAGGAAACGGTTATCAGGCAGTCATTCAGGCAGAAGATCTGCATGGTAACTGCTATGAGATCTCGGACGTATGGAAACAGGAGGCGGATTTCATCCGTCTGGATAGAAATGTCAATTGTATAAAGTGTGTAAAGGAAACCGGCATCCGGCTGACAACAGAGTTTCGGTGCAGGGATGATAAAGCAAATACACTGGATGATTATCAGTTTATCATCCCAGGTGCCCTGTATAATAAGAATGATACGGATGACGATGGGGTAGACGATTATCTTGGGACATTCAGCCAGGACTACAAGGATGACAGAAATCCATCACTGTCAGTTATGGCATTCTGCCGAAACAGCAAGCGTTTCATTTCATTGATCCGGGGGGATCTTCCTCAGAAAGATGAGACGATAACCAGAGAGCAGATCAGATCGCGGCATTTTATCCATGATACCGACATCGGGTCGCTGGGGCTTGCGCCTTCCGAGTATCATGCCAAGGAAATTATTCTCAGATGTGATTATCCTTTTTATGAGCGAAGTTCTTTCTGCTTAAATGTGGATGGTTCGGAATGGTCTGCCTATAAAAAAATAACAAATGGAGTAAAGTTTGGCATGACATATCTGCTGAAAATAGACAAAGCAGCCGATCTGACGGAAGCGTCATGGAAAACGACACAGCTTCAGATGGACAGGATTCTGAATCCGTCAGTGGAGCTGCCATTTAGCCTGGAAGAAGCTCGCTATTACAGAAGAAAAATGATACATAACAGCTTTCGTGAGTTTCCTGATAAGAAGGGTAACCCGGCAGGATACTTTGTTCATTTCTCTCCGCGCCAAAAATATGGTGCACAAAATTTACTGGAATACGGATTTTGCGGGCAGCAGACACTTTTAAGTCTGGACATGCTGACAGCGGCTAAAGATAATCAGGATGTTACATACAGAGAACGGGCACTCAAGACACTTGATTATTTTATAAAGAACTGCATCGATGATTCTGGTTTACCGAACGGAATATATAATGTGGATAAAGAGGAATATGTTTACTGGTGGACCGGTATTTTGTTTCCGTTTCAATATTCTGATGACAGGAAAGAACTGGAAGGTTATCTGGGGAATCAAATTGTGAGTTCATTAATGCCGGTGGCAGAAGAGCTGCGCAAAGTAAAAGGGAATTATTGCAGGTCGATGGTAGACACGATGCATTATCTGATGCGCTGCTATCTTGTAGAAAAGGCAGACGGTGCAGAGCATCCCGAATGGCTGGCGGCTGTAGTTAAATTCTGTGATAAACTGGTTGAGATCCAGAACGGAAATGGTTCGTGGAACCGTGGCTATACAATGGATGGCATACCGCTGACAAATCCGCCGCAATGGTTTGGGAAAACAGCGGCAGAGCAGGGATCGGGCGCTATTTTTCCGGCACAGATTCTTGTAGAACTATATCGGTTCACTGGAGAAGAAAAATATTTAGCATCGGCAAGACGCGGGGCAGAGTTTGTATATGAATGCTATGTGAAAGATGTGCGCTATATAGGGGGATTAAACGATACAACCCACTGCAAATCGGTCAAGATTGATGCGGTAGGTGTGATGTTTGCAATGCGGACCATGCTGTTGGTTTATGAGCAGACCGGTGATATAAAGCTTCTTTCAGGTGCAAGAGATGCCGCGCGGATACTGGCGAGCTGGACTTATCTGTGGGATATTCCCTTTGACCGGCACACGCTGCTGGGGCAGCATGGTTTTAAGACTACCGGTTGGGCATGCTGTGATGTGATACCGGGCGGCAGCTATGTGGATTGTGAGTTTGTAGAGTTCGTCCCAGAATTACTGCGTATAGCAGAATATTGCAGGGATACCGAATTGGCAAAGCTGGCAGGAATCGTAACCAGAGGAATGCATCATGGCCTGTCGATGCCGCAGAATATGTATGGTTATGCAATGCCTGGCATCCAGTGTGAAGGCTATATGACCTCGCTGTGGCTTGCAGATACTGAGTATAAAGGCTTCTCAGGTGCGGCGGCAAAGAATAAAGGCGATGATAATGATACCTGTAACGGGCTGGTTAATGCACAGGCGCTTCTGAACCTGGATTACCTGTCTCAAACTTATGGTACGATGGATTTTGAACATATTATTGAACTGATTGAAAAAGAAAGACACGGGGATAAAAGATGACAAAAATGATTATTAATCCTGTTTTGACGGGATTTCACCCGGATCCTTCCATTTGCCGTGTCGGTGATGATTATTATATTGCCACTTCTACATTTCAATGGTTTCCAGGTGTGGAGATACATAAAAGCCGGGATCTGGTGCACTGGCAGAGACTGGGCGGAGTCCTGGATGATACACGGTTGCTTAATATGACGGGGGTTCCGGATTCCGGCGGAGTGTGGGCCCCATGTCTTTCCTATGCCGATGGCCGGTTTTATCTTATCTATTCCAACGTTAAAACATACCGTAATTACTTTAAGGATGTTGATAACTACTTAACCTCCAGTGAGAATATTTTGGGGCCATGGGAAGATCCGATTTACTTAAACAGCAGTGGTTTTGATCCATCGCTGTTTCACGATGATGATGGAAAAAAATACGTTCTGAATCAGATCTGGGATCATCGTGATAAACAGCGCTCTTTTGCCGGCATAGCGTTACAGGAATATGATGCAAAAGCAAAAGCGGTTATTGGAGCACCGGTTAATATTTTTAAGGGCAGCGAGATCGGTTCGGTAGAGGGACCTAACCTATATAAAATAGACGGCATGTATTATCTGATCTGTGCTGAGGGTGGAACTTTCTATGGACATGCGGTAACAGTGGCTCGGGCAGAAAAAATAACCGGTCCCTATGAGATTTCCCCACATCATCCACTGCTTACTTCAGCCGGACATCCTGAGCTCAGACTTCAAAAATGTGGTCATGGAAGTATTGTACAGTCAAAGGAAGGGGAATGGTACCTGGCGCATCTGTGCGGCAGACCAGGCGGAAACGGCGAGAGATGTATGCTGGGGCGAGAAACGGCTATTCAGAGGCTCAGAAGAACGCCGGATAATTGGTTTAAGTTAGACAATCATTCCGGTTTTGCAGAAGATAGTGTACCGGCACCGGACCTGCCTGCTCATAGATGGGAAGAGGAACCGGAGAAGATGACATTTCCAGGAAAACTACCGATTGGGTTTAAAACGCTCCGGATACCACTGGATGAAAAGTGGATGGCATTTGACACAAGCCGGGAATCGCTGATTCTGTACGGCAAGGAATCTATGGAGTCTCTGCACACGCAGAGCCTGGTAGGAATTCGCAGAGATTGTTTTAATTTTAGGGCGGAAACAAAAATGCGTTTTGGACCCGTAAATATGCAACAGTCTGCTGGTATGGCTTTGTACTACGATACAACAAATTATTTCTATCTGAATATATCATGGGATGAAAATCGGGGCAGGATTCTACAATTGCTGGTCTGTGACCATGGTGAAATTAGTATGGGCAGTGATAAGATAACTCTACCGGAGGACATTGAGGCAATATTTATGCGGTTGGTTGTATCCAATGATATTGCAGAGTTTTACTGGTCCCCTGATGGCAGGGAATATCACCCGGTAGGAGGAGTGCAGGATGCCACCACCCTGTCAGATGATTATTATGATCAGGAACGCCATGGGCTTCGTTTTACCGGAACGTTTATTACACTATGCTGTCAGGACACTTCAGGACAACGTTGTCCGGCGGAGTTTGATTATCTGATATATCATCGAAACGGAGAGGAATATGCGGGGTGAAGGGAATATGAAGATGACATTGGAAGTAGTGCAGCGGTATGAGAAGTTTGCACTGATGCTGCGCAGTGTTCCCGGTAATGACAAAGGAAAGGCGGGGTTGTCCATATATGTGGATTATCCCATTATGCTGCAGGATATAAGTGGTGTAATAAAGTACGTGCGTTATGATAGGTGGGAAGCGAAAAAAAATGGCTATTATGGTATAGCAAGAATCGTTGACCGATATGAAAATAAGTATGAAATTATTGACTTCTGGTTTGAAGAAGAAGGTCTATGGAAGCTGGAACGATCGTTTGAATGCATACATTGTGTAAAGGAAACCGGTATCCGGATAACGACCGAACTGCGCTGCTGTGACAAAGATGCTCAGTCATTTGATGACTATCAATTCATGATACCTGGTTCTTTCTACAATAAAAATGATACCGATGAAGATGGCCGGGATGACTATCTAGGTACGTTCAGCCAGGATTATAAAGATGACAGGAATCCCATGCTGTCAGTGACGGCATATATTCCACAAAATAAGTATTTTTTATCTCTGATCAGAGCCGACATTCCGGTAAAAGATACGACGATCACCAGAGCGCAGATTGGGGAAAGACATTTTATTCATGAGACGGATATTGGATCGCTTGGAATGGCGCCATCTAAGTACTGTGCGGAGGAGTTTATCCTGCGTTGTGACTACCCATTCTTTGAGAGAAACACATTTTGTCTGAATGTGGATGGTTCCGGCTGGTCTGCTTACAAACAGGTAAAAGAGGGGGTGACTTTTAAGGTTTCTTATCTTCTGCAGTACGGTTTGGCTTCCAGCCTGACAGAAGCATCATGGAACACAACGGTGCTGCAGATGAACAGGATCCTGAATCCGGAGACAGCGCTGCCAGTAACGCTTTGTGAGGCGCGCTCTTATAGAAGAGAAATGATTCTCAATAGTTTTTTGGAGTTTAAGGATAAAAAGGGGACTCCGGCAGGTTACTTTGTACACTTCTCACCGCGGCAGTCGTATGGAAGTTCACATCTCCTCGAATATGGTTTTTGCGGAGCGCAGACATTGCTGGCTCTGGACATGCTTATCGCAGGCAGGGACACCAGTGATCTTGCACTGAAGGAGAAATACCGTGAAAGCGCAGTAAAGACAATAAATTTTCTTGTGGAATATTGTATGGATGATTCCGGATTGCCAAATGGTATATATAATGTAGAAAAAGAGACGTTCGTCTACTGGTGGACGGGCATTCTCTTTCCATTTCAATATTCAAATGACCGTAAAGAACTTCAAGCTTATCTTGGTAATCAGGTAGTGGATTCGCTGATGGGAATCGCATCAGAACTTGGGAAGGTAAAGGGGAATTACTGCAGGTCTATGGTGGATACCATGTACTATCTCATGAAATGCTATCTCTTTGAAAAGGAATGCGGGAGAGAGCATCCTCTTTGGCAGCAGGCTGTTCTTAAGTTCTGCGATAAGCTTATTATGATGCAAAATGAGAACGGTTCCTGGAATCGGGGATATACCATGCAGGGTGAGCCGTTGACTAATCCTCCTGAGTGGTTTGGTGCCTCTGAGTTGGAGCAGGGATCCGGGGTGATATTTCCGGTTCCGCTTTTGATAGATGCCTACCGTTATACCGCAAATAAGGCGTATTTGGTTTCAGCTGAAAGGGCAGCAGCCTTTATTATGGAAAACTACGTGGGAGATGTCAGATACATTGGAGGCATCAATGACACAACACATAAGAAATCAGTCAAAATTGACGCGGCAAGTGTGATGTTTGCAATGAGAAGCATGCTGGCCGTGTATGAGCAGAATAAAGATGTGAACCTACTTAGCGGAGCCAGGGATGCAGCCAGAATTCTGGCCAGCTGGACTTATTTGTGGGATATACCATTTGATGAAAAGACACTGCTTGGCCGGTATTCTTTTAAAACGACTGGGTGGGCAGGATGCGATGTGATCCCCGCGTGTAGTTATGTAGATTGTTCATTCCAGGAGGTAGTTCCTGATTTAATGCGGATTGCAGGATATTGCCGGGATGAAAAACTGGCGTTACTGGGGAAAATAGTAACCAGAGGCATGCAGCATGGTTTGTCCACTCCGGGAAATATGTATGGCTATGCAATGCCGGGTGTACAATGCGAAGGCTATATGACATCCCTATGGCTGGCTGATACGGAACACAGTGAATTCTCCGGTGCAGCAGCTAAGAATAAGGGTGATGATAATGATACCTGTAATGGTTTTGTCAATGCGATGGCTATATATAATCTGGATAGACTGGAGGAGTACTACGGAACTCTGGATTTTGATAAAATAATTGAAATTTGTATTAACACCAGTATGAAATGATGTTATAATTGCTATGATAGATATGAATCGTTCAGTACTTTGTACTCCCGTAATTCTAAAATAGTGATGAGGAATAGATAATGGTAACAATTAAAAAGATAGCTGAAATAGCCGGTGTCTCTAGAGGAACTGTAGACAGAGTACTCAACAACCGGGAAGGTGTAAATGCCAAAACATATCAGATGGTGAAAGAGATTGCAGACAGGCTTGGGTATGAACCCAATATGGCAGGTCAGATGTTGGCAGCGTGGAAGAAAAAGATTAGACTGGGCTTTGTGGTTTGTGATACACCAATTGATCTTTTCTTTGCTGACGTCTACAAAGCAGCGCGTGAAAAGGCAAAAGAACTGGAAGCTTTTGGAGTCAGTGTAAAGTTTTATCTGATCAAGGAGTTGTCTGACCGGGCGATTGAGCCCCTGCTTGCACAGGTAGAAGCGGATGAACCGGATGGAATTGCGATACTACCGCTGCAGATGGAGTCCATAGAAGCTTTCATCAAAAGAATGGATGCTAAAAATGTACCCATGGTTTTTTTGAATCTGGATATGGAAAATACCCAAAGGTTATCTTATGTGGGATGTGATTATTATGCAGCAGGCCGTGTGGCAGCCGGGCTGATTGCGCTGGTAACGCATGAACGAGGCAAAATAGCATTGGCGACAAATTTTGATGAACAGTCTCCAGCATTCCGTCAGAGACTTCAGGGGTTTTTAGGTGAGCTGGATAACAACTATCCTGGAATTGATATTGTGAATCGGGATTCTTATTTTGTGTTTTTGAATGATAATTTTTCAAACGTATTAGAGTTGGTTAAAGCCACACCGGATCTGGATGCGATTTATGTAGTAAATCCGGGAGATTATAGCATTTGTGAGGAAATAGCCAAAGTAGACATTCAAAAAAGAATTCGGATTATTACAAATGATATCGTGAGCAGACAGAAGTATTTAATTGACAAAGGCGTAATTGGTGCGACAATCGGACAGCAGCCGGAAAAACAAGGAGAAATGCCGCTTCAGATATTGTACGATTTTATTGGCCTTGGAATTCGTCCGGAAGATAAGTATCTAACTGAGTTGTCGATTTATATTAAGCAAAACATTTCTTTATAAATGAAATGTGGGTGAAGGATATCGGGGTTACGTCATATAAATGATTGGGAAAGAGTTACCAGGGGGCATCTGTCACAGATGCCTCCTGCTTTTGTCTAAACTTGCAACTTTTTTCCGGGAATGATATACTAAAACCTGCCACAATTAATCAGTTTGGAGGAAAACAGATGGTAAAATTTTTAAAAGAAAACAAAGCAGCCCTTGTTATCATATGCGCAGCCGCAGTATTCCTCATTGTCGGCGTGTTTAACGGAGAGGCAGCTACCGTGTTTCAAAAGGCAACCAATATATGCCTGGAATGTATTGGAATCGGATGAGGAGGCGTAAAATGGGAATATTTACAAGATTAAGGAATCATATACGTCTCGTTGTGCAGATTGCATTTACTGCTCTTTCTAATGGCTATGTAAATGGATTTCTGGGTGGGACTATTTTTAAAGGAAGCACAAAAAATCTATGTGTGCCGGGGTTAAACTGCTATTCCTGTCCGGGAGCATTGGGTTCCTGCCCGATTGGTTCTCTTCAGGCAGTGCTGGGCAGCCGAAAATACCAGTTCTCTTTTTATGTCATTGGTTTTTTGATGGCATTTGGAGCTTTTTTCGGGCGGTTTATCTGTGGGTGGCTGTGTCCGTTCGGACTTGTCCAGGATTTGCTCCACAAGATTCCGTTTCCGGTGAAAATACGGAAGGTTCCGGGGGATAAGTTACTAAAATATCTGAAATACATAATTCTGGTTGTATTTGTCATCATACTTCCCCTATTTGCAGTAAATCTCCTTGGAAATGGAGACCCCTGGTTCTGTAAATGGATATGTCCTTCGGGAACACTGTTTGGAGGTATTCCACTGGTATCGGCAAATCCGCCTCTTCAGGAAGCAATTGGATTTCTGTTCAACTGGAAGATGGGGCTTCTGAT
Source organism: Robinsoniella sp. (assembly GCF_034124845.1). Taxonomy (NCBI): domain Bacteria; kingdom Bacillati; phylum Bacillota; class Clostridia; order Lachnospirales; family Lachnospiraceae; genus Robinsoniella; species Robinsoniella sp. Next base: position 2,444 of record NZ_JAWYAJ010000302.1, on the reverse strand, counting down.
ATTAATCATTGTGCTGTCTATCGTAATTTACCGTCCATTCTGCAGATATCTTTGCCCATTGGGAGCCATATACGGATGCTTTAACAAGGTTTCTATATACCGCTACAAAGTGGATCACAAAAAATGCATCAATTGCAAAAAATGCCAGAAGGTATGTGAAATAAATATCCCGGTATATGAGACACCAAACAGTGCAGAGTGCATTCGATGCGGGAAATGTAAAAAGTCTTGTCCTACGGGAGCAATTTCTTCCACTATGTCGAAATTATATGGGACATTTTACAAAAAATAGAGGGATATATTTACTTTTTTCATATAATATATTGACGTTTTTCTTAAAATAGTGTATAGTCACTTTTATGAACATGACGCTTTAATGCGAGAAAGCGTTGATTCGGAAAAGAAAATAGGAGTGAGGATATTATGAAAAAAGCATTATCTATGTTATTGGCAATGGGTCTTGTTGTTTCTATGGCGGCTGGTTGCGGTTCCGGCGGCGGAAGCACTGAGACTTCAGCTTCAAAGGAGACAAGTGCGGCTTCTACAGAGGGTGCATCAGCAGAAGGCGCTGCTACAGATGCAGCGGGTGAAGATGCCACAGAGGCAGCAAGTGCAGCAAAAGCAGATACGGATAAGGTATATAAGATAGGTGTCTGTCAGTTAGTGCAGCATGATGCTTTGGATGCAGCTTACGAAGGATTTGTTGAGGGCTTGAAGGAAGCTGGATATGTAGACGGAGAAAATATCCAGATCGATTATCAGAATGCTCAGGGCGACCAGTCCAACTGCAGTACCATTGCGTCCAAACTGGTAAATGACCAGTCAGATCTGATACTTGCAATTGCAACGCCCGCAGCACAGGCATGCGCAAATGCAACAGAGCAGATTCCCATCGTACTTACAGCAGTTACTGATCCTGCAGCAAGCGGACTAGTGGAAACAAACGAAGCACCAGGAGCAAATATTACTGGTACTTCTGATTTAACTCCCGTAAAAGAGCAGATGGATTTATTAAAGGAAATGCTTCCGGATGCCAAGAAAATTGCGATCCTTTACTGCTCCAGTGAAACCAATTCCAAGATCCAGGCTGATATGGCTAAAGAAGCTGCAGAAGCAATCGGACTGGAGACACAGGAAGCAACCGTTTCCAACTCTAACGAGATTCAGCAGGTAGTTCAGAATCTGGTAGGCAAAGTAGATGCGATTTATGCGCCTACGGATAATATGATTGCAGCAGGAATGCAGACCGTTTCCATGGTGGCAAATCCAGCTGGTATTCCCATCATCTGCGGCGAAGAAGGAATGGTTAATAACGGAGGACTTGCAACAAGAGGTATTAATTACTTTAACCTGGGTAAACAGACAGGTGCACAGGCTGCTAAGATTTTAGCTGGCGAAGGCGATCCGGCTGCTATGCCGATTGAATACTTAAAAGATGTTGATACTGTAATCAACAAAGACGCAGCAGAGGAACTGGGACTTGAGATTCCGGCAGAGTTACAGGAGTTTGTTAAGACACCGGCTGCAACAACAGAAGCTTCATCAGAGGAGACTTCTGCGACAGAAGAATAAGAGAGATGGCTGTTTCAAAAGGTGTTTTGAAACGGCCATTTTATAACAATGGAGGTAGAGATGAACATTTTAATGGCAATATTTGGGGCAGTGTCCCAGGGATTATTGTGGAGCCTGATGGCACTGGGGGTATACATAACATTTAAAATATTGGACTTCGCAGATATGACATGCGATGGAAGTTTTGCACTGGGCGGATGTATCAGTGCGGTTTTTTGCGTTAAGCTGCATATGAATCCATTTCTGACCCTGTTTTTTGCATTGGCAGCAGGAGGTCTGGCAGGTGCAGTTACCGGAATACTCCACACAAAGCTTAAGATTCCCGCTATATTATCGGGAATCCTGACGATGATTTCTCTCTACTCGATCAACCTGAGAATAATGGGGCAGGCGAATACGCCGATTAATACCAGGGAAAAAGGCACGGATACCATTGTAACAATGCTGGTAAAGATCTTGCCGGACAGTCTGCAGAAAAATACAAATATCAATACCATTGTTGTTTGTATGATCGGCCTGATTATTGCAATTGCAGCAATCGCATTGCTGTACTGGCTTTTCGGAACGGAAATCGGAAGCGCGCTCCGTGCTACCGGGAATAATGAAGCGATGATCCGTGCACTGGGTGTGGATACGGATAAGATGAAAATATTCGGTTTGGTTATCGGTAATGCCCTTGTGGGTCTGTCTGGTGCATTAGTGGTGCAGGCACAGAAGGTTGCCGACGTAGGTATGGGAACGGGAACCATCGTAATCGGTCTGGCATCTATTGTAATTGGTGAAGTTGTTATGGGAAAACGACTGAACTTTGCAGGAAAGCTTGGTTCTGCTATTTTAGGCTCTATCCTGTACCGTGTTATTGTAGCCGTTGT
>NZ_JAWYAJ010000301.1:0-25003 GCF_034124845.1 Robinsoniella sp. | reverse complement strand
TAAATTGCTTTCTGAAAATAAGGAAAATAATCAGAACCGGAACAATACTCACAAATGATACCGCACAGACTGCACCATAATTCACATTATTTTTGCTCATCATATAATACATTCCCATGGTCAGCGTCCGCAGATTTCCGCCTGTTGTAAAGATTAAGGTAATAATAAACTCATTCCAAATGGTAACAAAGGAAATCATGGCAACTGCAATCACACCAGGCAGAATAACCGGCAGGATTATTTTCGTCAAAAGCTGGAACCTGCTGCATCCGTCGATCATTGCGGCTTCCTCCAGGGTAAATGGAATTGCTTTTAGATAATTCTGCAAAACCATGATGGAAAATGGCATCACGGACGGCAGATACAGCAGAATTAATCCAAAGAAATTGTCAACCAGCCCCAGTTTTGTATAGACGGTAAACAGGGGAATCAGGTTTACAAGCCCCGGTATTAACATGGGGCATACTACAAATCCGATAAAAAAGCCTTTACCCCGGAATTTATACCTGGAGAATATATAAGCTGCAAAGGTAGCAAATAATATTCCAATTACCGTAGAAATGCAGGCAAGCCCCAGGGTGGAGAGAATATTCTGTCCCAGGTTCTGGGTTTCAAATACATGCCTGTAATTCTCCAGAGTCAGCCCGGAAAAAAATTTCGGCGGATATGTAAAAATCAGATTCTGGGGCTTTAAAGAAGTAAGAAATCCCCATAAAAGCGGCACCAGCATATAGGCGGAAATCAGAATCATGATCACATGCTTCACTGCTGTAAATATTTTCTTCTTCATTTTCTTATTTTTCATGCTTCCTGCCATACCTAATCCACCCACTCTCTGCTTTTTTTATTGATATAGAAATAAATGAAAACAATCATGATATTAATTACAGCCAGTACCATGGATATCGCAGAAGCATTGGTCAGATGGAAATTGGTAAACGCTTCTTTAAACATATAGAGTGCCAGCGTCTCCGTACTGCGAAGAGGCCCTCCATTTGTCAGCACCAGCAGCATACCGGACTGACTGATAAAATTAATAATATCCAGCAGTGTGGTTACCAGCAGAATCGGACTGAATATAGGAAACGTGATATACCAGAATGCCTGAAAACCGGAGCATCCATCCAGCTTAGCCGCCTCTAACAATTCCTTCGATACATTCTGCAGTCCAGCCAGAAGCAGAATGGTGGAATACGCCAGCTGTTTCCACATAGTGACCATAATAACCGCAATCATGGCATATTCAGGCTTGGTAATCAGATTGCTCACCTTTAAATGCAAGGGTTCAAACAGATAGTTCAGAACACCAAAATCCGCGTTCAGCATCCATTTCCAGGAAAAACCTGCTACTACATCCGATACGATCCAGGGAATGAATAAGATAGTCATATAGACCCCCATCCCTTTGATCTTACTGTTTAAAATCAGGGCTGCGATAACCCCCAGAACAATCACAACAACCGTTGCCACAATTACAAAATACCCGGTATTTCTCATGCTCTCCCAAAAATTCGGATCTTTAAATATCATCTTGTAATTTTTAAGTCCCACAAATTCCATTTCCCCGGTTCCCGGCATGACATTTTGGGAAGACAGATACACCGTATACGGAAAGGGCAGATAGGAAAACAACAAGAGAACGCAAAAGACCGGAGCTACCAGAAAATAGGGCAGATAGGATTTCTTCTTTGTATGGAACATATACCTTCCTCCTGACATTGCTCATATGCATAGATAGAAAAGTCCGCATGTGTCCGCACTTATTCTGCAGACACATGCTTCTACTTATTCCGCATAGTATTTTTGGTTAAATGCTTCCTGGGATTCTTTCAATACCGCTCTCAAATCGCTGCCAGGATCCAGACAGTAGGTTGCTCCCGCTACTGCTAACTCCTCCAGTCCTTCCTGATAGTATACAAAAGGATCCATGCTATGGGCGTTGTTATTCAGATTATCAATGAACTTCTTCTCCAGTCCCTCCTGGTACATCTCGTCCTGCTGCGCCTCGATTGTGATGGGAAGTCCGCCTTCTGCTTTAGAATGTGCCAGCTGCTGTTCTTTCTGTGAAAACCATTTTATAAATTCCCATGCCAGCTCCGGCTGTTTGGATTTACTTGGAATTCCCCATGCCCAGCCATTGGAGAAATGCGGCTGGGGACCGCCTTCTGTCTTCGCGGGAACAGGAGCAAAGTCAAATTTTCCTTCTTTTCCAAGATCCGATGCATCCAGGGTAGGTTTCGCATAGGAACCGTCAAAGATCATTGCTATATTTCCTGCTGCAAACTGCTGGGTAACATCATTATAATCGCTGACAGACAAACAGGTCTCTGGTGTTATCTTAGTTTCATTTACGCAGTCCGACATAAACTTAATGGCATCCGCCACCGCATCATTATCCCACGCCGCACTTCCGTCATCATTGGTGAGCTTTCCGCCTCCTGCCCAGGTTAAAGGTCCGATTGCAGTTTCACCGGAGGCATAATGTTTGCCGCCCCAGAATCCAAAACCATAGACTCCTTCATTTTCTGACATGGCTTTCTGTCCGGCTGTTACGATTTCGTCCCAGGTCTTCGGCGCTTCTTTCACATAATCCTTATTATACCAGATTCCCCTTGTATGTACAGACTGCAGCATACAATAAACCTTATTATCCCCGCTGTAAGTGCCCGCTGCCCAGACAGCGTTGGAAAAATCATCCCGGTTATAACTCTCGTCAATCATTTCATCCAAAGGCATCAGTGCTCCGCTGTTTACCAGGGACGCCAGCTTTTGGGAACTGACCGCTACCAGGTCACTGGGTGCTCCTGCCCGGTTGGTAATCACGATTTTGGATTCCAGCTGATCCCAGGGAACCACATTATATTCAATCTTAATCCCCGTTTCTTCCGTGAACTTTTCATACAGCTTGATCACTACAGACTGCATGGGGTCATCCGTATTCGCAGGATCAATATAGTTCATCATCGTCAGCACTCTGTCTTCCTGTTCTCCGGACGCTTCTTTCGTTTCATTCCCCGAAGCTTCCTTCGTATCTCCCTTTGTCTCGGAAGAACCGGAGGCCTCTTTTCCTCCCCCGCATCCCGCTGCCATGGTACACACCATTGCCGAAACCAGTAACAAAGACATCAGTTTTTTCTTTTTCATATCCTTCATCCTCTCTTTCTCTCTTGACCGCATACATTCCTTTACCTTGGCCGTTGTTCGTTGTTAAGATATCTTTATTATATCTGACTGCCCCGTCTTATGAAATAAAGAGACTAACTGGGATGTTTACCAAATTCATCCATCTGTTTTATCATGGGTTACAGATTTAAATGATTTCTTTTGCGGTGGTTTATAAAAATCAACACACTTGTATAAATATCTAATGTCATTATTTCTCAAACCTTGTATCCCGTCTTTTCTTATGCTATCATTTCCCTAAAGTCAATTTTCCCCCTTAGCAACTGCCCCAAAAAAGTTCCATATTTTATACTGGCAGCTGCTATGGGAAATATAACGATAGGCGGCGCAATATGCATAAGAAGACTTATTCCCTTATGAAGATTTTATTTACATCGGCATCCGGCATCATTATCTTAATTTTAGCCACGGTGAGTATCAGTATTACAACGTACTTTACCGACATTTTCCACCAGATGTCCACCACAAAATACGAAGAGGTATTTGAGCAGGCAAATGAACAGCTGTCTATGATCTTTTATGATGTGGCAACCTTAGGCTCCATACTGGAAAATAACTCGGAACTAACGGGAGCCGTGAATCTTTCCACCAGCCATCCAAACCAGTTTACCCGCCTGCAAAATGAATCAAAAGTACAGCAGCTACTTGCCACTTCATCTAATTATTACAAATATATAAGGAATATCTATCTGTATAAAAATGAGAAAGTATTTTTTATACATGACAGTTTTTCACCGATTAATTACACTGCACTGAGGGATGAGCGCTGGTTTCAGGACGTGCTGGAAGGTAAAAAAGATCAGGTTATCCTCACCTATGATGAAAATTATTTTATCTATGCACAATCCTTTTGCCGAACCCTGATTTCAAAATCCCCCGGTGTACTGCTGGTACTACTGGATGCAAGCCTTCTCCAGAACTGCCTGAAAAATATCAACGGCAATAACGGCGTCATTATCTCGGCTTTTGATTCCAGAAATACGCTGCTCTATACCCAGAATACCAGTAAGCAGGATCTGCTTGAGAATCATCTGACCAACTTAAATGACTATGATACCGGCGCTCACATTAAACTGAAGAACACTACTTATATATTAGCAAAACAAATCAATCCATTCACCAACTGGACACTGGTTTCCCTGACACCCAAAGATGCCACCAGAAAGGATCTCTATCCCATTTACCAGCAGATCGTGATCATTGTTCTGCTTGCACTGCTGATCAGCATGATTTTAACTTTCTTCCTGAGCCGGGTATTTACCAGGTCCTTTACTCCGCTGATCCGTTCCATGGAGCGCAGTGCAAAAGGTGATTTTACATTTGATCCCTACACTTCACAGATAGCGGAAATTAACGTCCTGATAGACGGATACGATGATATGCTTCACAGAATCTCCGACCTGATCAGCCGGATTAAGAATATTGAAGAAGAAAAAAGAAAAACAGAACTTGAGATACTCCAGGCCCAGATTAATCCGCATTTTACCTATAACACACTGAATTCTATCCGCTGGCTGGCACTTATGCAGGATTCCCCCCAGATAGCAGAGATGATTTCATCCTTTTCCACCCTGCTTCAGATTACCAGCAGCCATCCCAATGAATTTATTTTGGTAGAACAGGAACTGCAGGAAGTTTCCTGTTATGTGGATATTATGAAATTCCGTTATAATGCTTCCATTGATATCCTGTTTGAAGCTCAGGAGAAAACCAAAAAATGCAAGACTCTAAAGCTTCTGATACAGCCTTTGGTTGAGAACTGCTTTTATCATGCTTTTTCAGATGCATCAGATTATGGAAGAATTGTCATTCGCGCTTATCTGTCCGAGGATGCACTGATCTATGAAGTAGAGGACAATGGAGAGGGTATTTCTTTTGACGGATGCCAGCTGCCCAGCTCTTTGGCAGAGGGCGTACATAACATTGGGCTTACTAATATTAACAAAAGGATTCAGCTTTGGTTTGGGGAGAAATATGGCATCACGTTCCACTCGGAACTCCATATTGGGACTAAAGTAATCGTTACCCAGCCAATTCAAACAGAAACTGTCAAGGAGGTTGATTAAAATGATTCCTGTAATGATTGTCGAAGATGAATTTCTGGTCCGGGTAGGACTGAAATCACTGATAGACTGGAATGCCTGCGGATTTTATATCGCAGCAGATGCATCAAACGGCCAGGAAGGGCTTGCTCTCTATGAAAAATATCATCCTTACCTGATCATTACCGACATTCGCATGTCCCCGGTAAGCGGTTTGGAAATGATGGATGAAATCCGAAAGCTGGATAGCGAAGTAAAATTTATTATTATTTCTGCCTATAATGATTTTGCTTATGCCCAGCAGGCTATCCGTTATGGCGTTGAACTGTATCTGTGCAAGTCTACCTTTAAAAATGATGACCTGACTGCGATTCTGCCGAAAATCAAAGCATCCTACCCGGACACCAGACAGACCGAAACCTCTGATTCAGAGCTGTCTTTTCAGAATTTCTCAGACGTTTTCACCGACGCTTCCGATACGGGCAGTCTGGAAAAATATCTGAAGCAGCACCATTTGGCAGACTGTCCCAAGATGGTAATCGCAGTACGTCACGACCGTCATAATCATAACAGCATCAATCAGAACTTATACCACAATATCATACTGAATATCCTGAAACGCTGCCAGATCCCCTGTCAGCTATTCAAAAAGGATGACTTTATTCTCTGTCTGCTGGATGCTTCCGATGCGGAAAAAGTACATTCCATAGCCCGGGAACTGCACAAGACTTTGCTCAACTATACAAAACAAGCCTGTTATTTCGGTATATCCGCTCCCTTTACCAGACCGGCCCTGCGGCTTTACCGGGCGGTTAACGAAGCCTGCCTGACCTGTAATGAATTTATCTTTGATAAATCCGTACACATACGGGACTTTACCGGCAGCAGTACATCCATTTGTTACAGCTGCCAGCCTTGTGGAAATGCTGCAAATAACGCCAATATGGAAATTAAAGCGGAACGTTTAATGTCCTCTGTCTTTTCATTTCGAAAAGAGGAATCAGAAGCCATTATCCGGGAAATTATTTTTTCCTGTACAAATTACAGATCTCTGGAAAAAAGTGTATTTACAATTTTACTCTCTTTTATTGAATATGATAACAGCAGTATGGTATCTGCCCTGATGGAGCGGGAGTTAAAAAAGGACGACCTTGACAGGATTGCCTCCTCTCTTCTGGAATGGATATATGCCCTGCCATTTAATACGATGGCAGTTAGTAACTCCAATGAATACGTGGAAACTGTGATTGCCTATATAAAATCACATTTAAGCGAAAACCTGTCCATTCAGAGCCTGGCGGATATGATCCACCTGTCTCCCAACTACCTTGGAAAGGTATTCTATCAGAAGACCGGTTCCTTCCTGAACAACTATATTACCGGCTGCCGTATGAACAAAGCCTGTGAACTGCTGCGCAGTACGGACCTGCCGGTGAATACCATTGGAATCATGATCGGCATCAGCAATCCCCATTATTTCTCCAAGCTGTTCCGGGATACCATCGGTTGTTCTCCCAGTAAGTATCGGATTGCTCCGCCTGCCTCCTGACATGTCCTTTAGGCAGTTGCTGTTTCCTGACACGCCTTCAGGAAAGATCTTATTTTATCATCCGTCGCATGTTGGTCTATTCCAACACAGGATATGGATAGCAATCCTCCATTTTCCTGCCCTGCGGCTGCCAGTGCCTGTACTTCCCTTATCATTTCCTCTTCTGTGGCTTCCAAAAGCCGCGCCGGACTGTACCTGGCATTTAAAAATACGCCTGGGAGCCTGCTTCTCACCAGGGCTAAATCCGAAAAAGCACCAACTTCCGCAAATTCCAGGTTGGGAATCTTCTGATAGCCCTCCACCACATGTTCCATGGTTCCTCCGCAGTGATGCACGCCAAAACTGCCAAATGCTTCTGCCATTCTCCGGTCACATGGCAGGAGAAATTTTTCATACATTTCATTAGAAATCATTTCTACCGAACAATTGGATGTCAGATAGACATCAGGACTTACCTTTCTCACTATAGCAGTAACGCCTCCTGATATGTCATCTGACAGCATCTTAAGGCGTTTTCCCACTGAAATTGAAAGATTTGTGATTTCCTGCAGAAGATGTACGGCTTCTTCCGGTGCCGTATAAAATACAGTCATGGCTTCCTGCCCCATAAGATCCATGGAGATATTCTGTATCCCCTGTAGATTGATATAAGACTCCACATAACCAAACTGATCCAGAAGAAAATCAATCTGTTTCTGAGTCCGCTGCCACACTTCACTTGTTTCCAATTGAGGTGCATAAATCTCACCTATATCATCTTCATCCAGTTCACGGCATATGACCTGAGGTGAATTATCTGCCTGATATTTTACCTGGCAGCCCATCAGCTCTGAATACAGATAACCGGCTGCTAACAGATCCGTCCCAAGCAGAGGACGCTTCATTGGTGCTTTTTCACCCAGACCAAAATCACCAAAATGATCGTAAAGTGCACGTCGCATTTTTATATCGCATTCCATCCGATACTGGGGATTGTCAAAAAAGTCCCTGGTAAAGTCGATTCCTGCATGGGCATGCCACCAGGAAGGATGAAAGGTTATATCGTATTTCATTGTGATACCTCCATTCTATGCAGCTTTTCATAAAGATTCTGCTGCTCTTTTGGCGTCTTACAATAGGTTACGCAGATCAGCTTCTGCTTTGGTTTCCACAGCTTTTCAAAAACCGGAAATGCATGGTCTGCATCCCCCACTGCCCTGGCATTCAGCACGATGCCGCTGCCTGCAAATCCCTTTGCAAAGACCTCCGGGGAATTTGGAGAAGGATCTGTCTCAATGGAAAATGCACCATCAGCCATAAAAATATCCCGATAGCGTTTCACCATATCAATCTTTGATTCCCAGACTCCGCAGGAATGGTACACCACGCCGCCAAATGCCTCCCCCAGCCTCTCATCGGCACTTTTGAATATTTCCTCATAGTCTTCATCCTGAACCATGATTGACATATCATTGCTAAGTCCAATTCCCCGGAATGCACGGCTGGAGGCAAATCCATGTCCCGGACCTGCCCATGCACTGCCCAGAAGTTTCTTCTGCTCCTTTAAAAAATCCAGCAAAAGGTCTGTGACCAGTCCCGCCGCTTTTTTCACCTGTTCCGGTTCATCCACAACATCATAAAATAGATTCGTCACCGGAAGCAGGTAGGTAAGCATGTTAATGGGGGACTGTACATCGGTCAGGGAAACCGGTACTTTTCCCTTTGTTTTCTCCATGAAATATTCTGTCATCTCTAAAATATGCTTTCCGGTCTCCGTTCTGGCTAAGGGAATGAAATCACTGTCCAAAATATCTGCTGTGGTTTCAAACGGAGGAATTACATTGGGCGCCTGCCCCTCTTCCCAGATATAGTTCCCTCCGAAGCTGGATGCAATATATCCAATCCCATACCAGGGTTCCAGAAAATTGGCAATATCTGCCTCATATGCCATACTGAGCTTTAAAGCTCCCAGCTGCAGTGCCAAAGATTCTTTATAATCCCTGCATTTGTCATAAAATACACCGTCTGCCCTTACCCTCCGGTAAACCAAAAGCCCTTCCTCTTTCTTAAGAAAAGCACGGTTCTTTTCCAACTGTTTTTCTTCGTAATCGGCATATGCCTCCAGATCGAACCTTTCCGGACACACCAGTTCAACCACAGTTCCCTGAGAATCTCTCAGTGATGTGTCAAATTTTCTATCCATCATTTCCTTTTCTTTCCTCCAAATATGTAACAGTTCAGACAAGTCTGAACTGTTACGCATCCAGCCCATTGAAATTCGCCTTCGGCAAAGGGCTGGATCCCAGCAGGCCCAGGTTTTCGTACGGTATGCGCAGTAAATGCGCATACCTGTCTGAATTGTTACTCAAATATCTCATTTATGCTTCGTTTAATAACAGTCTGATTAGTTATGTAAGCGCTTACATTCATCCTATATTCTTTTTTTCTATTTGTCAATGGAATGGAAATAGGAATGTTGAATTTTTATAGTTTTCTAGAGATATTATAAAATTTGTCCTTACCTTTCATTGAGTCAGATCATTTTAGGGTTGGATGAATTTAAAAAATAAGATATAATGTATAATATTGATGCATTGCTGCGGGTTTACAACGATGAAATCTGTGACATTATTGATAACTATAACTGCAGCGCCTACTATGAACCCTCTTACGTGATAGCAAGAGCTTATCAGAATGGCGGATTTTAATAAGATCTACTGCAAAAGAAAGGGCTGAAGCGTTATGAATATTTATGACATCTCAGAAAAAGCAGGCGTATCTATCGCCACAGTTTCCAGAGTTTTAAACGGAAGCGGAAATGTGAGTGACAAAACAAGGGACAAAGTATTATCTGTCATTCAGGAAACAGGTTATACCCCCAATATCTTCGCCAGGGGATTGGGTTTAAATACAATGAATACCATCGGCATTTTATGCGCTGACTCTTCGGATAGCTTTTTGGCTAATGCCATTTATTTTCTGGAACGGGAATTGCGCAGACACGATTATGACTCCATTCTCTGCTGTACCGGATATGATCTGGATATAAAAGAAAAGTATTTGAATTTGCTTCTGTCAAAAAGAGTGGATGCTATCATACTGGCAGGGTCCAGTTACATAGAGAAAAATCCAAAGCAGAATAAGTATCTCCTGGATGCTGCAAAGATTGCTCCTCTGATCATTGTAAACGGATATCTCCAGGGCGACAACATCTATTGCTCCCTCTGCGACGACACCCAGGCGATCTGCCAGCTGACCACTAAGCTTTTAGAAAGCGGCAGAAAGTCTCCCTGTTATCTCTACCGCTCCCTCTCTTACAGCGGACGTCAAAAGTTGAATGGCTTTCTCAAAGCCTGCAAAGATTTCGGCATTGAAGAACCAAAATATCTCTGCGCCAACAGCGATATTCTCTCTACCAGGGATTTTCTGTTATCTGACCCTGCATTCAAAGAACACGATATCTTCATCACCTCCGACGATGATATGGCAATCAGCGTGTTGAAATATGAACAGAGTCTGGGGCGCAGAGTACCGGAAGATGTATGTATTACCGGCTATAATAATTCTAAAATGGGAATCTGCTGTGAACCGGAACTCACGACCCTGGACAACCGTCTGGAGTTCTCCTGTATCAATGCGGTGTCAATGCTTATGCAGGTTCTGTCCGGTAAAAAGGTGCCTTCCAAGGCAATAATCACCGGGGAAATCGTGGAGCGGGGGACAACGGATATTCGCTTTTAGAAAAGCGTACGATTTCAATCCAACCTATTTTCAAACTCGGCAGCTTTTTTAATCGCTTCTTTCCAGGCCTTTTTATAATACTGCTCTACGTCATCCATTCCCAGATCCTTTGCCTTCTTCACCATATTCTGCCAAAGTTCTTCAAAAGCCGCCTCATCTTTAGCATAAACAAGATCCCAGGAATCACCGCGGACTACTTCTCCGATTTCTGCAATCTTGTTTTCCATAACATCGGATACCGGAGGGATCATATTCACCGCTATGGTAGACTTGGCAACCATATCATTTTCATATAGGTATTCCGCCAGAACGTCATTTCCCAGCATTTCGTTTACTTCTTTTTGCATCCGGGTTTCATCCACATTCAGGCTGGACGGCCAATAACGGTAGCTGATGGTATAACCGTCCTCCATAAGGGTGGACGCCTGCAGCCCCAATCCATTAAAGTGATATACCCCGTTTTGGAACGATCCGCCGCCTTCTACGGGCATGAGATCTTCATTTTTTTCGTTTATTACATCCCAGCCCTTTTCCGTCACATAAGGCTCACCATCCGCTTTGCGTTCCCAGACACCTCCTTCCGGTCCATTATAGAGGTATTGCTCCACTTCCGGATCATAGAGCCAGTTTAAGAATTCGCATGCCTTTTCTACATTTTTACAGTTCTTGCTTATGGCAAAATACCAGTTACGCCCGATTACCTGATCCGGTGCTTCGTATATTTTCATATCCGACGCCAGTACATTAGCATAGCCATCCGGCCTTTCCTCGTTATTCACATGACCGGATGAGACATTGTTATAATTTCCCCACAGCCAGGAAAACCAGGAAAACATGACTCTTCCCTCGCTGTATTTCTTCTCCAGGTTGCTATAACTCTGGGTAGCAGAATCCGGGTCCAAAAGTCCCCTTTGGTTGGCTTCAAAATAAAACTTTAAAGCACGCTTATAAAAGCTGTCTTCCCTTAAGATGGAATTTGTCTCTTTCGTCAAAATATTGGTTTCCATCAATGTGGATACATATTCGGAGTCGATTCCATAAAAGTAGGACAGTGATGCAATTTCCAATGCAGAATATTTATCCCAGTCCGAGAACAGGGAAAATCCATAAACTTTCTCGCCGGAATCCGTAACCGGCTTTATTGCTACCATTTTTTCAACCACATCCAGGTAATCTTCCAGGGTATCCAACTTTGGCGCTCCCGCTTTTTTATAAGCATCCCATTGCAGAAGCGGCACCCAGTTATACGCATTATAGGAAACAGGTCCGATAGAAGTGGGCATAAAGAACAGTTTTCCCGTGTCATTACTGGTATTTTCCATGGTATAGGCAATGGCACTCTGATACTCTTTTGTGTTAAATATAGAAGGCAGTGATTCCTCATATTCCTCCAGGGGAAGCAGCAAATCTGCATCCATTAGAAGCTGTGCCTCATCCAGATCCCGAAACCCAATGATATCCGGTAAATTCCCTGCCGCCATGTACTGCTTTAACTTCTGCTCTACCTCATTTCCACTGGCATAGAAATCCACTTTGATATTGGTATCCTCATATAACTTCTGTGCGCCCCAGCCCTCCCATATTCCATCATCAGAAGCTACTGACTGCTGTACAAATGCGGTTAATATCGTCTCATCTTTGTTTTCTTCAGCTTTTCCTGCTCCGGAGGAATCAGAAGTTGTATTGCACCCGCCGATCACGCATGTCGTCATCAGACATGCACCGGATACCAGAAGCCACATTACAGCTTTTTGTATTTTCTTTAACGTCAATTTTTTCATTTTCGTAATCCTCTTAAAATCCCTTACTTACGCCTGTTTTCTTGCATTTTATTGTGCCGGCTGTTATAATTCAGTATATCAGATTCGTCTGAATTTTCATAGAACAGTTTTGGGGGCTCTTTCATGCTGAAAAAAATCACAAGCGGATACTATTCTAAAATGATGTTAATTTGCATAACCGCAGTCTGCACCATTACGGCTGTTCTTCTTTCTTTATGCAGTTTTTTAATCCGGGATCAGGAAAAATCGGAGTATTTAAAGAACTATGATATTGCGGTAAACAACCTTTCATCCATTCTCACTACAAAACAAAATTCACTAGCCAATACTCTGTCTCCCGTATTTTCCAGTACTTCCCGTTACCAGGCGCTTTGCAGTCTCTATCAGAAAGATTATGATAACGACTATAATACGGCACAGTCGGTAATCCGCATGCTGTCTGAGATCTGCCGTTACGACCAGTTCTGCCGTGGAATCCTGCTGATCACGAATACCGGTAAACTATATCAGTATAATGTCAGTTATGATACACTGGTACCTTTGCAGTTTGACGGCACTGCACCTGATTTCACCTCCTATGATCTGCAGATTCTTTCGGACGCTCAGATTGATTCATTAAGCAGTAATTACGATAAGCCTGCAGAACATGTCTATGGGCTTAGCAGTACCATATTTGATTACTCCAATAAAAATCTCGTTACCTTAGGGCAGATGGTGATACTGTACTCTACCGCAGAATTTACCAATGCAATTGCAGATGCACATCTGGATGAAAGGGGGCTTTTCTCCATAACCGACATGCAGAAGAATATTATCTATGCTTCTGACGGAGAATATCTGGATTCTTCCAATCTGCTTCTGGCTGGGGAACACCCAGTCACAACCAATAGTGTCCAGCTTCCGGTTGCAGAATTTACAAAAAATGGCACCAGCCTTTTCTATTCCTCCATATTTAATGGAAAGTATGATTTTTATACCAACTACCAGCTGCCCCGTTCAGCTGTAGCCGGAAGTTTTACCCTGGTGATCCTTGCCATCCTTGCACTTGTGATCTGTCTGGCTTCCATTCTCCTCTACGTTATCACAATGCGGATATCCAATAAGAAAATAAAGACGATTCAGGCAGGTATGAGCCGCGTGGGTCAGAATAATCTGGATTATCGCCTGCCGCTGCCAAACAGTAATGATGAGTTCAAACAGATCACGGTAAGTTTCAATAAAATGTGTGATGAGCTGCAGCGGAATGTAGAGAAAGCATACGTCTACGAAATATCCCAGAAAAAAGCGGAACTCTACGCCATGCAGACCAGTATCAATCCCCATTTTCTCTACAATGCACTGGAACAGATCCGGGTTCAGATTGTAAAAGGGCTTTATAATGATGCTTCCCAGATGCTGCTGCTGCTTTCCAAAATGTATCGGAACCAGACCCGCCGGAATCTCTATGTCTCCATCGGGGAAGAGCTGAATCTCTGTGAGAACCTGATCAATCTTTATATGTATCGGTTTGGGAATTTTGAATATGAATTTTGTATAGATAATGCACTGAAGATTTACGGCATTCCCAAGAATACCCTTCAGCCGCTGATCGAAAATTACTTTGTCCATGGGCTGATTTTAGACCGGGATGACAACATGCTGACGATAACCGTCACTTCGGTTCAGAGAGATTCAAAGGATATGTTAGAACTGGCTGTGGAAGATAACGGCTCTTCCATTACACCGGAAGAACTGGAATTGTTAAAAGAAAAACTCAGTCAGCCGGTAATGAAGCGCAACGAAGATAATGGATTTGCCCTTTCCAATGTGAATACCCGTTTGAAATTGGTATTTGGAGAGGCCTCCTGTCTCATCCCACAGGCCGGCAATGATGGCTGCGGATTTCGCATTGCATTTTATATACCACCGGTTTTGCCAGACGATATCAAATAGAATTGGACATTCCTCCTGTTTAAAATAGAAAATGATGATGATGCGGCCTTTTACCGGCCGCATTTTTTATGTGGTATAAATCTCCGTACTTCCGCTTATAGTAGAACGAATAGACTCATCTATGACCTGTTTCGCAGCCGCAATATCTTTATTTTCCATATGTTTTAATAAATCCATGTTTCTTTTATGCATCCCGTCCATTCCATGGCGCATAAAATACCGTTCCCACAAAACAGTGATGGGAACCTTGAATGAGCAGAAAAACAGTGGCAGCAGCGTATTACCGGAAAATCCGCTTAACATATGGTCAAAATCATAGATTGCTGCCGCTGCCGCTTCCGGAGTTGTAGCCTGACGAAATGCCCCGCACTGGTCAGTCAGCTGTACCAGTTGTTCTTCTGTAAGCCTGGGTATGGCCGACTCCAGGGAAAACTTCATCAGAACACCGCGCAGCTCCAGTATGGAGCGAATTTCATCCCTGGGAAGCCTGCCACCATTATAAGTCATGATGGAGACCAGGATATCCAGCGTACCATTTCTGTGAAAATCAGCAATATAGGTTCCCTGCCGTGGGATAATTTCCAAAAATCCCTTTCTTGCCATTTCTGCAATACCGTCATTTACAACTGAGCGGCTGATCTGCATCTTCCCAGCCAATTCCCTTTCCGGGGGCAGCTTCTCACCGATTGCCAGCTCTCCTGATAAAATCATCCCTTCCATTTCCTGAATAAATAATTCTTTCAGCGTAGGTGATACCAGTTTTTTAAACATTTTACTTCACACCTTTCATATGTGGTTGAACCAGATAATATAAATTATAATATCATGGATTTGTACATTTGAGCAAGCAATTTTTGTGTATATTGACGTTAATTATGGTAATTATTGACGTCTTCCATGTAAGAATGTTATAATTATAACAAACCCTGGTTGAACCAGAAAAAGAAAGTAAAAAAACAAGGATGGAGGAAGCGAATATGGTAAAAGTCTATGAAATTAAGCAAAGCATCTTTGCAAATAATAACCAGCAGGCTGATTTGCTCCGGCAGTGCATGAAAAAGGAAAAAACATTTCTTTTGAACCTGATGTCTTCACCAGGCTCCGGGAAAACAACTACACTGGCCGGAACGATTGAAGCTCTGAAAGAGAAGATGCGAATAGGAGTCATGGAAGCGGATATTGACTCTGATGTGGATGCCCTCACCATTGCAAAAACAGGTGTAAAAGTGGTACAGCTTCATACCGGAGGCATGTGCCATCTGGATGCCGAAATGACCAGACAGGGCCTGGAAGCGCTGGATACAGCGGATATCGACCTGGCGATTTTGGAAAACGTGGGAAACCTGGTATGCCCAGCCGAATTTGACACCGGAGCAGCGAAAAATGCCATGATTTTAAGCGTTCCGGAAGGCGATGACAAACCTTTGAAATACCCGCTGATGTTTCAAGTATGTGATGTTTTGCTGATCAATAAAATAGACGTGCTTCCCTATTTTGATTTTGATCTGGAAGCCTGCAAAAAGAGGGCAAAAAAATTAAACCCAGACATCATCATAATCCCCATATCTGCACGTACCGGAGAAGGAATGGAAGAATGGACCAAATGGCTTTTGGGTCAGGTGGCAAAATGGCTGGAGGAATAATACTCTTTTAAATATGTAACAAATTAAAACTAAAAACATTTCAAACTACTAATTAAGGAATAGCACAAGTGCTCCATCCAGACAGTAATGATAGCGACAGGATGGAGTGCTAGTCATCTTGTGCTATTCAGGGGAATCAATATGGAAGGAGCGAAACATATGGAAAATTTAGTTAAAATGGCATTCCCTCCCGGATATCAATGCCGGTATAACGAAAAGGTTATGACTCTTGCAAATATTATCGGTCGGAAAAAAGCAGGCGTAAAACCCGGTGGGAAAGGCTCTATCCAATGGACAGACCCGGAATATGTCATCCTGGAGGCCGGTGTAGATGATGAAATGGCCGAGGTTGGAATTGTTCTGGGCTCCTATGAGAAGAAAACTGCCGGGGAAGTTGCCCGCATCCTTGGAAAACCGGAAGCATATTGCCATGAACAGCTTATGAAGCTGGCGGTATATGGTGCCTGTTTTGTAAATAACATCAATGGCGAGGATACTTTCTGGACAGAGACATGGATTCCCGGAACAATGGAGATGATCGTAAATAACCGTGATAATATTAAGAACTATCCCATTGTTAGCTACGCCATGGAGGCTTATGGTCGTGTCCGCGGTCCCATGAGCTCCGGTTCTTTTCCTGTAGGCGTTGGACTTATGCGTGTTATTCCTATCGAATCAGCCATTGACGGCGAAAGCAGGAAGGCGGATTATGAAGAGATTTCCAGGTATCTGAATGAAAATGATATTTTTTCGGTATCAGACTGTTCCTGCCGTACCGACCGGGAAGTCATGGGAGAAGGCTGCGGACATTTAAAAGAAGATATGTGCATACAGATGGGTCATGCTGCAGAATATTATATCCGAACAGGCCGTGCACGGCAGATTACCAGGGAGGAAGCCTTTGATATTATTCGACGCGCAGAAGAAAACGGACTAATGCATGAAATTCCTAATACCGATGGTTCGGGCAAGACCCATGCGATCTGTAACTGCTGTGGGTGCGGCTGTCTCTCTATGCGAACCGCCGAAATGTTCAAAAATGTCGATATGATCCGTTCTAATTATGTATCAAAAGTGGATCCTGACAAATGTGTTGCCTGCGGTCAGTGTGTGGAAAACTGCCCGGTGAATGCTTTGAAGCTTGGACAAAAGCTTTGTTCTAAGGCTCCAGTTATCACAGATATAACCACCGTATCCACTCCAAGGGATGAAGAATGGACACCGGATAAATGGAATCCCGATTACCGGACAAACCGGGAAAATGTGGTGGACTCCGGAACTTCTCCATGTAAGACAAACTGCCCCGCTCACATTGGAATTCAGGGATACATAAAGTTAGCCGCTCAGGGACGCTATCAGGAAGCACTGGAACTGATTAAAAAGGAAAACCCGTTTCCTGCTGTCTGCGGACGGATCTGTAACCGTCGCTGTGAGCAGGCATGTACCAGGGGCGAGGTGGATTCACCCATTGCAATTGACGAAATCAAAAAGTTTATAGCTGACCAGGAATTACAGGAAGAACATCGATTGATCCCGAAAAAACGCCATGACTATTCCCACAAAAAAATTGCAATTATCGGAGCGGGACCTGCCGGCCTTAGCTGTGCTTATTTTCTGGCACTGGATGGCTATACCATTACCGTTTATGAAAAAGAACAGCAGCTGGGCGGAATGCTGACATTGGGTATCCCGGCTTTTCGGCTGGGTAAAGAGGTGGTAGACGCAGAAATTGCTGTTTTAGAAGAAATGGGTGTTCAATTTCAGACCGGGGTGGAAGTAGGAAAAGATATTACCCTGAACCAGCTTCGTGAACAGGGCTATGATGCTTTCTATGTGGCAATCGGTGCCCAGGGTGCACGAAAACTGGGCATTGAAGGGGAATCGGCCCTGGGAGTTACTACCGGTATTGAATTCCTGAAAAAGGTAAATTCCGGTGAAAAAGTAACACTCTCCGGTAAGACAATCGTCATTGGCGGAGGAAATGTCGCCATTGATGTGGCACGCAGTGCAGTCCGTACTGGCTCCTGCGATGTCCAGATGTATTGTCTGGAATCCAGGGACTTGATGCCCGCATCTGAAGAAGAAATAGTAGAAGCAGAGGAGGAAAAGATTGTACTCAACAATTCCTGGGGACCCAAAAAAATACTTACGGAAGATGGAAAAGCGGTAGGAGTGGAATTCATGAAGTGCATTTCAGTCTTTGACGAAAATAATCGCTTCGCTCCCAAGTATGATGAGAACGACTGTATAACTGTGAAAGCAGACAATATCTTAGTTACGGTTGGCCAGTCCATTCAGTGGGGTGATCTCTTAAAGGATGCATCAGCAACATTCAATAGGAATATGACAGTACAGGCAGATGACTTCACCTACCAGACCGGACAGGCGGATGTATTTACAGGGGGCGACTGCTTCACTGGGCCAAAGTTTGCTATAGACGCAATTGCAGCGGGCAAACAGGGTGCTATATCCATACACCGGTTTGTACATCCCGGGCAGTCACTGGTAAACGGACGTGACCGGCGGGATTATAAAGAACTGAACCGGGAACAGGCTATCCTGGAAAACTACGACCACACGCCCAGGCAGAAACCGGATACACTGGATTCATCCTTAAAGTCTGAAACAACTTTCCGGGACCTGAGAGGAACATTTACCCAGGAACAGCTTCAAAAAGAAACTTCCAGATGTCTAGGCTGCGGAGTTACACTGGTAGATGAGTATATGTGTGTGGGCTGCGGGCAGTGTACTACTAAATGTAAATTTGATGCCATACACCTGGAACGCCGCTATGACGGAAAGGGAGTGGAATTTACAGAGATGAAACCAGTGGTAGTAAAACAGATTGTTAAGCGAAAGGGCAGGATTGCGATTAAAAAGGTGAAACGTGCCCTGAGCGGAAAGTAATTGGTGGGCTATGCACGAGCTGGGGATTGTATTTGAAATTGTAAAAAGAGTAGAACTGGCAGCTGTGGAGAACCTGCTGGCATTACCAGATATCGCAGCTGTGGTTGTGGAAGTAGGCGAAGCATCCACTATCGTACCCAAATATCTGAGAGAATGCTGGCCTGCCGCTATAGATGGCACCGATCTAAAAGATGCAGAATTAGACGTGGAAATCATTGTGGCAACTGTTCGGTGCAAAGCATGCGGTAACGTATATGAATATCTGAACAGGGGTAAAGTCTGTCCGGACTGCGGTTCACCGGAATGCGTTATGGTAACCGGCCAGGAATTAAATATCAGAGAAATACAGGTATTTGAACCGGATGAGGAAAAAATTTAACAGGGATTTATGATAGAACCTGCAATATGGATGGAGGGAAAATATGTTTACATTTAATGGGAGTTCTGCCCCGATGATGTGGGCTGTATGGCTGTTAGTATTTATCATTTTATTTCTTTTGAATGAAATATCAAGAAGATTTCAAAAGGCAGGATTTTTCTGTTTTGTTATTCTGCCCATAGGTCTGACAATATTATGGTTTACGGCACTAAAAGGCCAGTCTTATACGGACTGGTTTCATCTGGCAAAAGTCTACTCTTCCACCGCCGGATGTATTGGTTTCTGGTGCATACGTTACGTAAAGGGAAAAGATAAACAAGGTAGAGAATGGCGGCTTAGTGATAACAAGATCGCTCTTTGTTTTCCACCGCTGATCCTTGCAATCAATATTTTAGAAGCTTGTGCAAGAGATATTGAAGTTGGAATGACATTCCCTGCTCTTACCAACGTATTAGAAAAAGGTACAACCGGTACTTTTTATGAACTGCTGGGAGGACCGTGGAATTACATGAATGCTGCAGCCGGTATTTTAAATATTATAACAATCAGCGGCTGGATAGGAATCTGCATCCGCAAGAAAACAAAAAAAGACGGCAGCCGGGATATGCTGTGGCCGGATATGCTGTGGTTCTGGATCATTGCCTATGATCTGTGGAATTTTGCATATACCTATAATTGTCTGCCCCATCATGCCTGGTATTGCGGATTCGCATTGTTGCTGGCTCCTACCGTCTGTGCCTTTACTCTGGGCAAAGGCGCGTGGCTTCAACACCGGGCACATACCCTGGCTCTGTGGTGTATGTTCGCTCAGACATTCCCTGCATTTCAGGATAACAGTATGTTCCGCGTAAACTCTACTTATAATCCGGTCATTTATAATATCGTAAGTGCCCTGGCACTGACAGCAAATGCAGCCGTACTGGTCTATATGATTTATAGAATACGAAAAACAAAACGTAATCCTTATACGCAGGAATTGTACGTGGATTTACAGAAGTATCAGGAAGTAAAAGCTTTGGCTGAATAAGGCAGATATTGTTACTATTTGGCGGGTTTTTATTGACACTCCTTGGCTATATAGACAAGAAAAAATAAAAACTACCCTGTTCTCGTCAAACAGGGTAGTTTTTTATCATACATTTTGAGGAAAACTGCCATACACGAGCGGTTATTCCTTTTATACAAATAGGATAACACCGACTAATATAATTGTCAATTCAATTATTATTCTTTTATATCAGAAAAGCTTATATGGATCTCCTTACCTTCATAACAAATATGTTTTCCAGACACCTCACCATCCAATCGGAAAAACTTCACATGCAATTCCCGGGGATAAGAATAAGTTCCCTGAACATTCTCCATTATGACCAATTTTTCCTTATCTTCATAACGCATCAGAATTCGAGCAAAATTTCCTTCTTCGTATTGATAATCCACACCATTGTCCAGATAGTATTCGAAACTGCCGTCCTGACCCTCGTAGACTTCGATGGTATCTGCCACGCCATCCTTCGTATTTTTTTTACTTAACGGTAGAATGGAACCCGCTTTTATAAATACCGGCTGCCAGTTTACAGGTGCTTCCACTTCTACATTCTGTCCGCCCATATATGCCTTTTTCAACTTTGCGTGATACCAGCTGCTTCCTTCCGGGAGGTAAACATTCCAGGTGGTCTTCCCATTCAGCTTCGTATTTTCCGGACCATATTCCATAGCCCGGGTCACCGGACAAACCAGATAAGAAGGACCATACATAAATTCTCCGGATATTTCCCGCACATGAATATCCTTGCCAAAATCAAACATCAGGCTGCGGAATATGGTATAATCTTCTGACTCAACCTTATGCGCCAATGAATATGTATATGGAAGCATTTCATAACGCAGCTTGATATATTCCACGATTGTATCGTAATATTTTGTTCCCTGCTCCCCAAAATACCATGGCTCCCGCAAGGTATCGGTTCCATGAGAACGCATAACCGGAAGGAAGGTGCCAAACTGCAGCCATCTGGTATACAATTCACGATATCCAAAATCATCCGTTCCTTTTTCGAAAAGGCCATGCCAGAACCAGGGCGCTTCTCCTTCTTCTGTGCCGCAAAAACGCCTGAATCCCTGCGTGGAGCCTGCAAAAAATGCCCCGATATCCAATGTCCAGTAGGGAATTCCAGACATACACATGCTTAATCCCTCTGCGATCTGATTCCTGAATACATCCCAGGTTGCCATGATGTCTCCCGACCATAAAATGGTACCGTACTGCTGGATGGACAGTGAACCGGAACGAGTCAGGTTCGCTACCCTTTTTTTATTACTTGCCGCCCTCTGATGCTCATAAATTCCTTTCGCATGTACAAGGGCATAGTTATTTGCTTTTCTCGCATCAAAATATCTTGTCAGATTCTCTCTTGCAAGCTCATAACGTTCCTCTTCTGCACGCTTTTCCAGGCCATTCCAGTCAGGAGTAAAGGGTTCTGTGGAATCACACCACCACGCATCTACCCCGGATTTAAATAATTCCTCTTCACACTGCTTCCAGTACAGATCTCTCGCTTCAGGATCAAAAGCATCGTAAGTAGAAAGGTTTGCCAACAGCTTGCCGGCATCCAGCATTTCCTGATTGTTATCACAGCCTTTATTCATATTTGGCCAGATAGAAATCATAAAAGCCGTATCCTTCTCATGGAGTTTGTCCGTCATTTCTTTTAAATCGGGAAAGCGTTCTTTGTCAACAAATTTATTCCCCCATTGTCCCTCTGCCCATGATTTCCAGTCTAAAACCAGGCAGGAAACAGGGATATCACGTTTTTCAAATTCCTCCCGGGTATCTAAGATGTCCTGCTGCGTAATATAGCGTTCTCTGGACTGAACATAGCCAAATGCCCAGCGTGGCAGCATGACTGCAGTTCCGGTAAGTTCCCGGATACCTGCAATCAGGTCATCAAAATGATCTCCTGTAATTACATAATATGCCATCTGATCTACCGCATCAAAATTCAGGGTAATAATATTATCTGCCTCTTCGTAAGTCATGAGACAGTCTGCATCGCAAAGAATCGCATATCCTTTGGAAGACAAAAATACCGGCATAGGAATCTGCATATTATTCTGATAGAGGTATTCTTTCACGCCGCGGTAATTATATTTTCCCTGCTCCTGCTGACCCAGTCCGTAGATGGCCTCCTCTTCCCCGATCTCAAATTTAAGAACTCCCGAAAAAGCATCGCCCACCTTGACACTGACGGCATTTTCAATAAAAGAACGCTCACCGTCAATGGTTTTCTTTGTTATAATTTTAGCTTTTTTCCCTTCAATCACATACTGGAAAATTTCCCGGTTTCGAAATTCAAAACCTTGTTGCGTAATAACAGGATCGCCTCCATAAGTAAAGGAGATCTCTTCCTTAGTATTTTGATCCTGTACCACCGTTTCATAATCTTTCCTGCTCATAATTGCCATTCCAGGCGCTCTAAGCTTTCCGTCCGGCGTTATCACCACCCTGGTTATATGGCTCACTTCTCTATTCATATTTATCCCTTCTGAATAGCATAAGCTGCCTTGTGCTATTCCCAAATCAGCAGTGTGTACTTCGTTCACACTTTTACCTATTGCTTATTGCAGAGCTGACTGCCCTCTCATCCTCTTCAATAACGCAAAACCATTTCTTTCCAAAGGAACCTCCTGTTGATAAGTACAATTCCCCAGCACATCTTCCATTGGTTCGTCTAACAATAGACTGGTGTCCTTTGCGGTAAAGTTAATCGCATAGTAATAATCCACACCATCCAGCCTTCTATGAATCACTTCCACTCTCTTCTGCGGGCATACCGGATTCTTCTCAATTCCGGCTTTCTGGCAGAAGTAAGCGAATAGCTGCATCATGGATTCATCGTCTACATCTGTCCCCAGGTAACATGACGTCCCCCTGCCATATGTATGTTCGCTGACAGCCATGGCTCCGGTTTTATAATCTTCTGTATAGGTTCCGATTGCCTTTGCATTCCCTTTTAACAAGTCGCTCCACATACCATCCAGACTCACCTGTTCGGTATTTCCCAGGTTTAATTTAAGTTTCGTTCTGTTTCCTTCAAATACCGGTTCCACTTCTTCTACGGTTACGCCAAACACGTCGTTTAACCCTGCCGGAAGGGAATCTGTATATCCCACATTATCCTCATTCTTTGCAGATGTTAAAAAGGTAGATAACAAGATTCCTCCGTTTTCCACATATCTGCGCAGTTTCTCCTGGAATCTGCGGTCAGCTATAAATGCAGACGGGATTACAAGAAATTTGTAACCGGAAAAGTCTGCATCGTACCCAATTACATCTGCGTTGTATCCGGCATCCTCCAGTAAATTGTACATTCTTCCTGCATAATCCAGATAGTTAAAATCCGGATCATTCACAGGTTTAATCCGCAATGCCCAGTGCACATCATAGTCTACGCAGACAGCAATCTCATTTACAAAATCTGCTTTCTCATAATCCTTTAGCTGTTCCAGTACCCTGGCAGTTTCCTGCATTTCATAATATCTTCTTCTGGGTACCCCATCCATATCTACGATGGCATAATTCAGCTGCTCTGCCCCAAATGGAAATGTCCGAAACTGGAAATGCAGCATCATTTCCGCGCCATGGGCATAGGACTGGATGACCGCCTGCTTCAGCGCCCCTGGATTAGGCTGCACTCTACCGGATCCCCCGAAGCGATGACCTCCGCCTGACATAAATTCCATAACCCAAAACGGCTTTCCTTCCTTAACCCCTCTGGCAAATGCATAAGGAAAAGAATCTACTGCAGCATCCCGCAGCCCCGGATAAAAATCAAATCCATAGACATCCAGATTCTTTGTACTCTTATAATAGTCAATGCTGTTGGTTGCAAGTCCGGTTCCATTAGTCGTAACCGGATAATCACTGTACCGGTGGAGAATGTCCGCCTGAAGGTTCTGGTACTCTATTTGGGAATCACTGGCAAACCGCTCAAATTCCAGCCGCAGAGTAGGATTTTCAAAATAAACCGGCAGAGCCTGTTCCGCACTTACTTCAATGGTATTTACCGGGGGCTTTATCTGCTCAAAGTTCTTGTAATCCTGACCCCAGAAAATATTTCCGCTTCGTTTGTTGTATTCTTCAATCGTTTGATACTTGTTTTTTAAATACTCTGTGAATTTACTTTTACAAACCGGACAGTGGCAGCGTCCGGAAGCCTCCTGCGCCGGTTCATTGTCGATCTGGAACCCGGAGACGTATGGGTTCTTCCCAAAACGCCTGCCGATTTCCTCCGTAATTTTCCTGGAATATTCCCGGTAAACGGGATTATTATAGCAATAGAATCTCCGTCCACCAAACGGTCTGACTTCGCCTCTGTTATCCACATAAAGTACCTCCGGATGTGCATAAACCAGCCATGCGGGCGGGCATGCAGTGGGTGTGCAGATTATACTGCGTATTCCTGCTTCCCCTAATTCCGTAACTGTCTCTTCCAGCCAGTCGAACTGGTACACCCCTGGATCCGGCTCCATTTTACACCATGCAAATTCTCCCATCCGCACCGTGTTGATTCCAGACTCTTTTAATAGCTTCAGGTCCTGCTGTAATTCTTCCTTTGTCTTGTGTTCGGGATAATACGCCACACCATACTGCATTTTATTTTCCTCCTTGCCCTTTCAGTGTACCCACTGTGAAGCGATTTTCTTTTACGCTTTTCCTGTAAAATAGATTTCCTGAGCCTCAGCAGCTTTTACATCTTCTTTTAAAGTCAGCACCACGATAGTATCTGCTTTTTGTTCCATGATCCCGCTTACATCAATTCGTACCCCTTCTTTATCCTGTACAAAAGGAAGATCACTTCCATGAA
>NZ_JAWYAJ010000300.1:0-8018 GCF_034124845.1 Robinsoniella sp. | reverse complement strand
TCTTCTTCAGGCATTCCAGGCTTAAAGACACGGTCTACCTGCCAGTTTTGGATAACGGATTCTTTGTTTGTCCAGTAATCCACCGCCAGTCCTGCCAGATATGCCGCACCCATGGCTGTGGTCTCCACGCAGTCCGGACGGTGTACCGGCGCCCCGATCATGTCCGACTGAAACTGCATCAGGAAATTATTGGCACTCGCTCCTCCATCCACTTTCAGCGCCCTCACTTCAATGCCGGAGTCCGCTTCCATCGCTTTTAAGACATCGTTTACCTGATAGGCCAGAGATTCCAGGGTTGCCCGGATGATGTGGTACTTATTGACCCCTCTTGTGATCCCCACAATGCTGCCTCTTGCATATTGATCCCAATAGGGGGCACCCAGTCCGGTAAAAGCCGGAACCACATAACATCCATTGGTATCGTCCACCTTTCCAGCCATGTATTCAGAGTCCGAAGCCGAATCGATGAGGTGCAGTTCGTCCCGCAACCATTGTATTGCGGCTCCAGCCACAAATATAGACCCTTCCAGGGCATAATTAACCGTTCCGTTTAGTCCCCAGGCTATGGTAGTAACCAGACCATTGCTGGAAAATACAGGCGTCTCTCCCGTATTCATCAACATAAAGCATCCCGTTCCATAGGTATTTTTGGCTTCCCCTGCCGTAAAACAGGTCTGACCAAATAATGCTGCCTGCTGATCACCGGCTGCTCCCGCTATGGCTATCTCTCCGCCAAAATAAGATGCATCTGCCATTCCGTATACACTGCTGGAAGGTACGGGCTTTGGCAGCATATTAACCGGAATCTGAAGTTCCTCCAGAATCTCTTCATCCCATTCCAGATCTTTTATATTAAAGAGCATGGTCCTGGAGGCATTGGAATAATCCGTCACATGAACGAGGCCTTTCGTAAGCTTCCAGATTAGCCATGTCTCTACCGTGCCAAATAAAAGTTCTCCCCGTTCCGCTCTTTCTCTGGCACCCTCTACATTGTCCAGAATCCATTTGATCTTCGTAGCAGAAAAATATGCATCAATAATCAGACCTGTTTTTTTCCGGTAAACTTCTGTCAGCCCCTTTTCTTTTAAAGTATCACAGTATTCAGACGTTCTTCTGCACTGCCATACGATGGCATGATACACAGGCGATCCCGTTTTCTTGTCCCAGACGATAGCTGTCTCTCTCTGATTCGTGATACCTATCGCTGCAATATCCGCCGCAACTGCACCAATTTTAGACATTGCCTCCACCGCAACACCTAGCTGGGATGACCAGATTTCATCTGCATCGTGCTCCACCCAGCCCGGTTTTGGGAAATACTGTGTAAACTCCTTTTGTGCAACACTGCAGACCTCTCCTTTTTCATTGAATAAAATACAGCGGTTGCTTGTAGTCCCGGCATCCAGTGCCATAATATATTTTGCCATATCCATTACCTGCACATTTTAATAATCAAATGTCCCTTTCTGTTATCAATACCCGTTTGCTATATTTTAACATACCGATTCTGGTGATTCAAGCGCCATTGCCAGAAAGCAATTTTCAAACTCACTCCAGGAAACCGACGTCAATTACTAGTGCCTCCCGGCGTATTTACGGCACTACCATAATAACGAAAAAGGCAGCCCCTGCATCATTGATAATGCCTTGGCTGCACTTATTCCAGTCATCATTACACAGATATCATGTAATGCTGTCAGAAAGCAAATTTAATTTGTTATCCGTTAATTCAACAATTCCCCAACGTTTAACCGCCCCCAACCCTGTTGGTAGTGCGGGCGTCCAATATCATCGCAGGTCTCTTTCAGCTTCATTTTCACTTCCACATTTGTCATACCCGGAGAACTGCACAAAAGCAGTGCTACAGCCCCGGAAACGATAGGCGTAGCCATGGAAGTTCCGCTTTTGGTACAATAGTATCCATTTCCTGCCACCTTCATATTGCTGCAGGAAACTATTCTGGAGCCGGGCGCTACAACATCCGGCTTACAGACACATTCCCTTGTGGGTCCTCTGCCTGAATAGTACAGCTTTTCGTTATTATAACTTCCCACCTTCATAAAATCGTCGGAAGATCCTACCGTAATTACTTTTTTACTATTTCCGGGCGCTGTAATAGACATTGGATCCGGCCCCATATTTCCGGCGGCAACCACTACTACAAGTCCTGCATCCCATGCCCGTTCCACGCTGTCCACCAACTTAAAATCTGCGTCATTTCCTTCCCCTTCCGTACCTACGGAAATGTTTAAGATTCGAATATTATACAGTTCTTTATTTTGAATGACCCAGTCAATTCCATCTAACACATCTCTTCTGTTTCCGCCGCCTTTACGATCCAATACCTTTAAGGACATGACGTGACATGCTGGCGCAATGCCTCTGTATCTGCCGCCGGACATTTTTCCATTCCCGGCAATAATTCCTATGACGTGGCTTCCATGGGAACAGTCGTCATACATAGACGCTCTGCCTCCCACGAAATCACGGAAACAACAAATTCTATCTCTATAATCCGGGTGCGGATAAACACCCGTATCTAATACCGCCACTCCAATCCCCTGGCCCAATATGCCTCTGCGGTGAACATTTTCTACATTTACTGACAATCTGGCACGATTCATTTCGCTTTACCCTTTTTTACCAGTATACGTAAAAATAAAAAGGTGGCTACTCTTCTTTCTTTTTCCGGTGAGTTACAAAGTACATCATGCCGGCTCCGAAAGCCACCATAAAGATAGAGATAAATTGTGATGTTGACAGCATTCCTACGTTCCCTCTCGGATCATTACGGAAAATTTCAACAATAAATCTCCCCACACCATATAGTATCAGATACATGCTGATGACTTTGCCGTCTTTTTTCTGCTTCCGGGCATACCAGATTAAAAATCCGGCTATCAGGAAATCCCCCAGGCTGGAGAAAATCTGGGTAGGAAGCAAAGATACCCCATTCGGAGCAAATTCTGAGTTACGGAATACAATTCCAATTGGACAGTCCGTTTCCCGTCCATAGCAGCAGCCCGCAAGCAGACAGCCAATCCTTCCAAATCCTTGTCCAATGGAAACAGAGGGTACAATCAGATCCATATACTGTAAAAAATTCAGCTTTTTAAATCTGCTGTAAACATAAAGAATGAGAATTCCCCCAATAATGCCTCCATATACCACAAATCCGTAAGCCAGGTCCGACCACATGTTTTTGGAATGGATGATACTGTTCCATTCTGTTATAATGAATAGAATCTTTGCCCCCAGCATTCCGCCTACAATGCAAAGCAATCCCATGTTAAATACAATATCCTTATCTAATCCATGCTTTTCTGCCCTTTTCATGCCAATCAGTATGGCAGCTAAAAATCCAATTCCGATCATTAAACCATAGCCGTGAATAGTGATTGGTCCGATTGAAAATAAATCCGGTCTCATTTGTTCTACCTCTCTTCTGTCTCAGTATAAATATTAAAATCCTGTAAATGTTCACTCCCTCCACAGTTACAAGACTTGCATAATATGATAAGTATAACATAGGAATCACTTTTTTCCCATATCTTATTAAAAAACATTAGAATTGGAGATCATATGCCCAAAATAGAAATGCAAAACAAAATATACTCGAACGACTTCTATGATCTTGTCGTTGCTTATCAGGGTGCAGAAGAAAATCTTTCCAGAGACTTTCCCTTATTGGGGTCTCAGACGGTAGGCGGGGGCTATGCGATTTTACATGTGGATAAGACATTATTTCCAAGCAGCATCCTCTCTACCGTAGGATACACCACCATTCCGAAACTGTATACTACATTGGACAGTACCAGTCTGGAGGTATCCGGTATCTTAAGGACACAAAATCAGCCTATTTTGAATCTAAAAGGAGAAAATATCCTGATGGGCTTTATCGATACCGGCATTGACTATACCCTGGACACCTTTCGAAAGTCTGACGGGTCAACAAGAATTCTCGGTATGTGGGATCAGACAGAACGAACCAATGATCCGCCGGATGAGCTATTCTATGGCAAAATATATACACGTGAGGATATTAATACCGCTCTTGCATCTGATAATCCCATAAGTATCGTTCCCGAAACCGATGAAAACGGACATGGTACCTTTGTTGCCGGTGTTGCCGCCGGCAGCGCAGACCCGGACCAGGATTTTGTAGGGGCCGCTCCTATGAGTGATATTGCTGTTGTGAAATTAAAACCCGCCAAACAGAATTTAAAGGACTTCTTTTTTGTAGCCGACGATGCACTGGCATTCCAGGAGTCGGACATTATGACAGCTGTCTACTATCTCTATAATCTGGCAATTGACAACAATCTGCCCCTTGTGATCTGCATTGCCCTGGGCAGCAATCAGGGTGACCATTCGGGAGCATCCTTCCTGGACAGTTTTGTATCCTATTATTCCAACTACACCGGTATCTTCTGTGTGGTAGCCGCAGGTAACGAGGCTGGTATGGGACATCACTTTTACGGTAAAATTGCCGGGGAAAACCAATTCCAGACAGCGGAAATTCTGGTTGACAAGGATACCAAGGGATTCTCCCTGGAAATATGGGCACAGGCGCCGGAGCTGTATTCGGTATCCGTCACCTCACCACTGGGTGAAACCATTCCCGCTGTTCCCGCCAGACTTGGTCAAAGCACGGTTGAACGTCTGGTTTTGGAAAAGACAGTCATTTATATTGATTATGAAATTGTGGAATTCACAACAGGGAGCCAGCTGATACTGGTAAGATTTGAAAACCCCACACCGGGCCTTTGGAATATCAGCGTAATAAATAATATTTTTATAAACGGTATCTTCCATATGTGGCTGCCTATAACAGGACTGATTCCGCCCGGAACCGTATTTTTAACTCCAAACCCGGATACTACGCTGACTTCCCCTTCAGCGGCGGATTCCGCAATAACCATCAGTACTTATAATGCCTACGACAACAGCCTTTTTATTAATTCCAGCCGGGGCTATACACGTACCGGAGACATCAAGCCGGATATTGCCGCCCCTGGTGTCAATGTATACGGCCCCACCGGAACCGGAAGTTATTCTCCCAGAACCGGCTCCAGTCTGGCAGCTGCACTGGCAGCGGGTTCCGTCGCACTCTTGATAAATTGGGGCCTGACCAGATATACGCCTCATGTCCTTAGTACCCAGGAAGTTAAAAATTTTCTGATCCGCGGTGCCGACCGGTCTGAGAACATGCTTTATCCCAATCGGGAATGGGGATATGGAACCTTGAATGTATACCGAATCTTCGAAATTTTAAGGTAAAAAAAAATTTTTTTAAAATTGTGTAACCCAAACAAGCCTCCAGACATATCATGAAGTGTAATCAAAATTATCGGAGGAAGATAAATGAGTGATTTAGCAGCAACAAATTGTGGATGTGGATGTGAAGAAAGAGGATGTGGATGCAACAACGGATGTAGCAATGGATGTGGCGGCGGATTCGGCGGCAGCTCTTGCCTGTGGATCATTATCCTTCTTTTCTGCTGTGGCGGATGCGGCGGCGGATTCGGCGGCGGATGTGGAAACGGCTGTGGCGGCGGATGCGGCGACAACTCCTGTATCTTAATCATCTTATTACTGCTCTGCTGTGGCGGATGTGGATCTCTTTGCTAATTTCCACGAAAGCCCCCATTATGGGGGCTTTTTTCAATTACAGGCAAACGCCCACCCTTAGAAGCGCCACCGCACATTGGGGGAAATTTATTTCTAAAGCAGGAGGCGCAGCAGCCTGCGCCTGCCCGTATATTATTTTTTTAAATCTTCTTTTTTGCTAATTTTATCCGCCTTATCCTTATCTGTGTTTTCTCTATTTAATCCGTCAGCCTTTTTTACCTGCATACATTCATCATCCACTTCGTAAAATGCATTACCATCTATAACAATATGACGCGCCATTTTGTATCCTCCTTTATGAACTATACATATAATATATGAGAATTTGCTCCCATCTGTCATACTTCCCTGATTTTACACATATATTTTTTCAAAACACATTGGCAGGAAAATATGGAAGAATATGCTGCACCGCCTTTAACAGCCATCGACCAGATCGCAAACGGAAATCAACTCCAGATGTTAAAAGCAATCATACCATATGTAGAATTCAAGAATCAAAAATTTCTGGCGTTATATATTAAGGTCCTGGAACTTGGTAACATCCTTACATTTTACGAAGATTCCGATTCTCCTATGAAAGCGTGTTCTATGGAGAATACATCATTTTCTCCAAAAGATATGCTAAATGACATGCGAAAATATTGCAGTGGTTCCCAAAGA
This sequence comes from Robinsoniella sp., assembly GCF_034124845.1. Classification (NCBI taxonomy): domain Bacteria; kingdom Bacillati; phylum Bacillota; class Clostridia; order Lachnospirales; family Lachnospiraceae; genus Robinsoniella; species Robinsoniella sp. Next base: position 1,724 of record NZ_JAWYAJ010000300.1, on the reverse strand, counting down.
GAAATGCTGGATAATTGCCTGAATCTCCTGAATACCATGGAACTAATTGAGACCTATAAAGAAATGTTCAGCCAGAGCGACAATGGTGGTGACGGAGAAGGACAAAGCCAAAATCCCATGGATTTTGTTATGAACATGCTCTCTCCGGAGCAGCAGTCAATGTTTGAAACCTATAACACAATGTTTGATTCAGAAGGAAAGTGAGGATTTTATGAGTAGTAATGATTGGATGAATAACCCGGCACTGAAAGATATTGATAAATCGAAGCTGGAGATGTTTATGGCACTTGCAGACCAGTCTTCCGGAAAGTCTCCGAAAGAGCTGCTGCCATTTCTGCTGGCGACCGCATCCCGGACAAAGTCTCAGGGAAAGGGTTTTGCACCCGAGGAAGTTGACTTAATTATAGAGGTCATGAAACAGGGAAAGCCGAAAGAGGAAGTACAAAATATTGAAAAATTACGTAATATGATGAAGATGATGCGTTAGAACATATACATCACCCAGTATTGGCAGTGCATTTCCATAGTCTGAAATGAAAAGCTTAGAACATATTTTAAAAGGCTCTGGTGAGAGATCAGGAAACGGAGGCTTTATGGTCTTAGTGATAAAAAGTAACAAAAAGAAGCGGGCAGGGAATCTTTCATTTCCCTCCCGCTTCTAGTGTCTCCCGACGTAAATACGCCACTATACAGCACCCGCTGCGCCGTCGCTTCACAAACTTTTTATCATCACCCGCCGATTTGTACATACAGCCCGCAGGTCCTTGCTACCTGAGCCAGCATTTCCATATGCTCATTATCCGGCGGTACCAGATGCCTTAATGTATAATCACGTTCCAGACCCTCGTATTTATCCTGCCCCAGCCTGTGATACGGCAGCAGATGAAGCTGCTCAACTCCCGGGAGAGTTCTGGCAAACTGGGCGATCTGAAGTATCTCTTCCGGTGTATCGTTAAAAGTCGGGATAACCGGAACCCGGATTATCAATTTCTGGCCCTCTGCCGCTATTTTTCTGGCATTATCAAGAATCAATTCATTTGGCTGTCCGGTGAACAGTTTATGTTTGGCACTGTCCAAATGTTTAATATCCATTAGAAACAAATCCAGAAACGGCAGTATTTTCTCTTTGATGATTTCAAATTTTGCAAATCCGGTGGATTCCAGAGCTGTATTCATCCCGTAGTACTGCGCTGCCTGAAATAAGGCAGATGCAAATTCAGGCTGGAGCAGTGACTCTCCTCCTGAAAGTGTAAGACCTCCCCCGGAACGCTTAAAGTGATAGGTGTCTTTACGAACCTCTTCCATTACTTCTTCCACGGTAGCATCCCTGCCGATTACTTTTTCCCTGCCATCCTGCATCATAGTCTGAATCTGGAAGCTCTGGGATTCCGGATTGCAGCACCACTTGCAGCGAAGGGCACACCCTTTTAAGAATACAATTGTCCGTATTCCGGGACCGTCATGAATGGAATACTTCTGTATATCAAATATCCGTCCTGTCTGTTTTAAAAATTCTTTTTCCATATTAAAATCCCTGCATCGTTCTGTTAATAATATCATCCTGCAGCGCTCTGGACAAAGTCGTAAACAGGGCACTGTATCCGGCAACCCTCACCACCAGGTTTTTATAATTTTCCGGATGAGCCTGTGCGTCCAGCAGCGTTTCACGGCTTACTACGTTGAACTGCATATGCATTCCCTTCTGATCGAAAAACGCACGGATC
>NZ_JAWYAJ010000299.1:0-6741 GCF_034124845.1 Robinsoniella sp. | reverse complement strand
GGATCTGCGCCGTTCTCTGGGCATCGTGCTCCAGGATACAAATTTGTTCACAGGTACCGTTATGGATAATATCAGATATGGAAAACTGGATGCTACAGAGAAGGAATGCATGGAAGCGGCAAAGCTTTCCGGTGCCCATGACTTTATCACCAGACTTCCGGATGGATATCACACGCAGCTGTCCGGAAACGGTGGGAACTTATCCCAGGGACAGAGGCAGCTTCTGGCAATTGCCCGAGCCGCAGTAGCCGATCCGCCGGTAATGATTTTAGATGAGGCCACAAGCTCCATTGATACGCGTACAGAAGCCATTGTACAAAGAGGTATGGATGCATTGATGAAGGGTAGAACTGTATTTGTAATCGCACATCGTTTGTCCACTGTTAGAAATTCAGATGTAATTATGGTACTGGATCAGGGCAATATTATTGAGCGGGGAAGCCATGATAAGCTGATAGAAGATAAGGGCAAATATTATCAGCTGTATACGGGGGCATTTGAACTGGAATAAGATATGGGAGCGTGTTTTGAGTAGAGAAATTATTGACTCAAAGCGCGCTTCCAACCTTACTTGATAAAAAACTTAATAATTCTTGAGAATTCGCACAAACGCTTTTAGATATAAAATAGTCATCAATTTTATGTTGTAAAATAATAATAATTTCAGATTTAGTTTCCACGATCCGTTTTATTTTATTATAACTTGTGTCGTTGGTACTATTGGATTCTATATTTATCGAACGGAAATGGTCTTCATAAAATTCAGTACGAAAAGTCAAATAATCTTGGTTATATTTGTATCTCGTTCTTTTCTCCCACTTGTGTCCAATATACCTTGGATAAAAAAATGCATAAATTAAAAAGAGGCATGAAAATAATAACAGAATAAAGTTTTTGACATGTTGCAAGTATATGAATACATATAATCCATATACGGTTAAAATCGTAAACCAAATTCTCATAATCAATAGCACTGTCTTGTTAACATAAAAATATTGTTTTTGAAAGTCTTTTTTTGTTGTGGTAGCTTCGATTATATACAATGGTTCCATAGTGCACCTCCGACGATATTGATAAATAATTATATCATGTTGAGAAAGTTTTTCATATATAAATTTAGCAAAATTTATTCATGACGAGAAGTATACAATATACTTTCAAGGATAAATTTGTATGAAGCGTATAAGTAATTATTTTCAGAGATAATAAATGAAATTCATTGTAATGCTTTTTTAAATCATTTATAATTAAAAAAAGGAGTGTGAATAAGCCATGAAGGAAGTTATAAAATATTCAGTACAGGCAATCTATTATATTATCTTGCTGGTTTGCATTCTTTTTGGAATTCCTTTGCTAAAAATTATGGCAGTGATTTTAATTGCTGCAGAGCTGATGTTTCAGTTTATCCTGAAATTTGTAGAATGTATCTGGAACCTTGTGAATAAAAGAAAGTAATTTAGATAAGCAATCAATTGCTGTTCGAATTAATAGAAAAAGATATAGAAAACAATATACGGTGAAGGGAGATAACTATGACTGGAAAAGAAAAAAGAGATATTGTGCTGCGTGAAGTTATAATACCTGCCATAAAGAATGCAGGCTACTCGAAAATCGGTCAGACATATTACCGGCAGCGCAGGGAGTGCTGTATGCTTCTTCGGATGCAGAACTCCAGGTTTAATTCTCAGGCAACCGGATACGACTTCTGGTTCCATATTGGAGTCCTGCCCAAAGAGGAAGCGCAGGACCGGCAGAAACTCAAAGAATGGTGGGGTGGAACAGGCTCGGTACATGAGGATATTCTATTGCCGGATTGTGGAATGCTGCATCCTTACCGGAATGGAAGAATGGGGTATTGCATTGATCCGTATAAAAATTATCAGCCCCAGGATATGGATATAGATGATATCAAGCAAACATTACATAGAGATTTTTCGGAATATATTCTGCCACAGCTGGAACCGATTCAGTCGGTTGAAGACTGGGAAGAACAAATGAAAAAGTGGAAGAGCCGGAATGATACAAAGAGAATGCATTTACTGACTTACTATTTTTCGGCTCAAATGTTGTCCTGTGCAGATTCTAATAAACCTTTTTTGCAGCAGCAACAGAAGGAGTTAAACCTCACGTCGGAAGATATCATGGAAAATTTTGATCTGCTGCATCAAATCCAGCAACTGTCAAATTGGCCGGAAATGAATGCGGAGCCATTTGTGCGGAGCTTGTTATAAGGTCGAAGTATTTAATTATGCTCCCGGAATTCCTGAGGTGTAACCCCTGTCATTTTCTTAAATATCCGTGAAAAATGTGCCGGAGATTCATATCCTACCTGGCAGGCGATTTCACTTATTTTCAAATTACTGTTAGCAAGAAGAAAACGTGCTTTTTCCATCCTCCGGTCAGAAATATATTTCGATATATTCTGACCGGTTATTTGCTTGTAGGCGCGGGACAGGTATACCGGATTGAGATATACCTGTTCTGCAATTGAGCTTAAATTATGGTATAGCAGAATCTGACCATAGAAGCGGCTCTGACAGGACGCAGGGAACATGTGTACCATGCGGCAATGTTAGACCCTCATACTGCTGCAGAGTTAAGCCTGGATGATATCAGGGCGATGTGCGATGAGATGATAGAGGCAAACAGGATGTGGCTTCCGGATTTGGAGTGAAGGGGATAGCATAGGCAGGACTAAATTGGCTTTCTGACAGATGATTTACGGTCTGGCATTTGAGGCTGATTTAGTCCTGCTTTTTTGTACGAAAAATTAGGAGGATTAGTTATGCACGAAAGTTAACCTGCCCAAAAGAGGTGGTCTTAAAATTGAAAGAATAAGTCCGCTTTTTTAAAGCAGTGCGATGCTTCAAAGTGTATATTGATAAGAGGTGAAAAACGGGAAAAAATTTCATGAGATCAATAGAATCAGTGGGATTTTTCGATATATAAAAAACAGGAGAAATACAATGCATAATTGGAAATTAGCATGGCAGTATGTGCCAGTACCTTACGAAGTAGAAATCGGTGTATTGGAAAATAAAACACAGAGGTTCCTGATTCCAAACAATCTTTATGGAAATAAAGTAAAAGTAAAGTTTCACAATTATTATGGAGCAGACATGATGGAGTTAGATCATGTGACGATAGGAAAAAAGAAAAAATGGTCGGAGAGAATTACAGATATTTCTGTAATGACTTATCAGGATAATACAAAGATTGAGGTGGCACCAGGGGATTCTTACTGGAGTGATGAGATTCCATTTGCGGTAACGCCGAAAGATGATCTTGTAGTATCCTGTTATTTTAAAAAAGCTTTTTTGGTTCAAAGTGTGTGCTGCAACTGGTCAAAACAGACATGGATGAGTAGATTTATGGATGGCGATTGCACAAAAGAGCAGAAGTTTGAAGGAAAGAACAGTGTAGAGACGTTTACGATTTTTAACTATGAAGAAAATAATGCAGATGCCGAGGCAGGAATCTGGGCAGTGGCGTTAGAAACAGAGGGTGACCGGGAAGCAGAGACAATTGCTTTTTTTGGAGACTCTATTACACACATGTCTTATTTTACAGATGCATTTATGAAAGCAGTACGGGAAAAAAGACCAGGGGAAGTGACAATATTAAATGGTGGGATTGGCGGGAATAGACTAGCTTATCATGCAGTGCAAGTTCCTGAAATACCAGGTGGAGGAAAATTGTTCGGGGAGAGAGCACTCGATCGTTTTGAGAGAGATGTGTATTCTAACACCTGTCCGGATATCGTATTTATTATGGAAGGTATCAATGATTGTACACATGGTTTTACCTTTCATAAAGAAAATGAAATTCCAACGCCGGAATTGTTGTGGGAAGCAATGCATACGCTGATTGTGAAGGGTCAAAAACATGGAAGTAAAGTTGTCATCAGTACGATCCTTCCATTTGGTTTTGTCGGTGAGAGTTACCGCGATGCAGCGGAAAAGATCCGTTGGGAAACAAATGAACTGATTCGTAAGAATCAAAATCTGGCGGATGGGTTTATAGACTTGGATTTGCTTATGAGAGATGAAAAAAATCCCCACATGATGTGTGATGGAATGCACGTGGGAGACTGGATTCATCCAAATAAAGCAGGTGGAATAAAAATTGCAGAGAAATTAGTGCAGGAGCTTCTATAAAAGTGGCCGGCCACGAAAGAAAAGAGGAGAAAGTCTATGAAAGAACAAAAGAATATAGAATTGCTGGAGCAGGCAGTAAAAGAACATGCTTTTATCCGAAATATATCAAGACACAGAAATGTGGATGGATTATTGGATTTTGACGGTAATTTAAGAATATGGAATAAAGGTATGGAGCCTTTTGAAAAAATGAAACTCTGGGAGGTAACACCTGGATTTGATGACAGAGATCCAAGACAGGAAGAACCTTGTCTTATCTTTGTGCCAGTGGAAGAAAAAGAGGTAAAAGATACTATTATCGTCTGCCATGGCGGCGGCTTTCGCTGGCGAACGGGATGTGAAGGTCCAAATGTGGCTCTTGAATTTCATAAAAGAGGTTACAATACAGCAATTTTAAGTTATCGTATAGATCCATACAGCCGTATGGACTGCTTAAAAGATCTGCAGAGAGCAATTCGTTTACTTCGTTCTAAAAAAGAGGAACTTCATATTTCAAACCGTATCATTGTTATGGGATTTTCAGCAGGTGGAATGCTTTGTGCCAATAGTGCTACACATTTTGATGAAGGGAAAGAAAATGATGAGGATTTTGTGGAGAGATTTTCTGCCAGACCAGATGCGGCAGTTATAGCTTATGGTGCAATGACAGGTGTGTCTTTTCCACTGCCATTTGGCATGGAACCGGATTTTGAACATGACATGATGGGAAAAAGCAAAGAAGAGAGATATTATCTGGCACCGGAAAAAAACGTAACACCACAGACACCGCCAATGTTCATCTGGCAGACATTGAGTGACGATGGAAGATTTGGCATGTGTCTTGCAAAGGAATTGCAGGATGCAGGGGTGCCTTACGAACTTCATATAATGGAAGGCGGAGTACATGGACTGGGCATTGCTGATGGAGAGAACGATCTGGCTGTGAAGGCACCGCATATCCGCCACTGGGTAGAGCTTTGTGATGAATGGTTAGAAATTCATAAGTATTGCAGAGGAACTGATAAAGCAGCTTCTAAAGAAATAAAGTAGAGACGGATAAATAAGGAGAGTACAAAAATTGAAAATGGAGCAAATAAAAGAGTATCTGCCAAAAATAAAATTACACGGAAGAACAATTTATGACGAAAAAAGCGAGGCACTTTTTTTCAATTGGACAAGTGCCGGAATGGAATTTACATTCTGTGGAACTTCACTTCAGGCAGAATTTGTTGCTGAACCAGGTACGGAAATGGAAGGATTACCTTGGGATGAGAGTGCGCCAAGAAGAGAAACCTGGCCTTGGGTGGCAGTATTTTTGGATGGAGAAAAGGAACCGGCAGACAAGTTTGTAATTGGCAGAAAAAAACAGATAAAGACAATTTTTGCAAGTAGTAAAGAAGAAAAACATGTGATTCGTATTGTGAAACTTACGGAGAATTACAAAACATTTGCCGGAATAATGGGATTTTACATGGATGGACATATTTTAGATAAGGAATGGGGGAAAAGACCTGCAATCGAATTTATCGGAGATTCCATTACCTGTGGATTTGGAAATGAAGCTCAGGAAAAAGACAGATTGTTTTTTTCAGAAGATGAAAATGGCTGGATGAGTTATGGGTCCATTGCAGCAAGAATGATGGATATGGACTGGAACATGATTAGTATGTCTGGAATCTGTACAGAAGTAAGAACTGGAATGCCAATGGATTATGGAATGAAAGATTTATATTTATATACGGATCGCATCTGGCAGGAAAAAGTAAAAAAAGAGACAGAACTAGCAAAGTGGGATTTTAAGGCAAATCCAAAAGATTATGTAGTCATAAATCTGGGAACAAATGATGCAACAGGTATTATTTTAACAGAGGATCAGGATTCTGAATTAAGGAATTTCTGCAAAGGATATAAAGAGTTTTTAAAGATGGTACGCGCCTGTAATGGACCAGATACTCATATTATATGTGCAATTGGCAGCATGGACTACTATTTGTATTACGATATCGTTAAGATCGTTGAGGAATACAAGGAAGAAACAAAGGATGGAAAAATCAGCAGCCTGCGTTTGAAAAAAATGAGTGTCTTAGACCCGGTTGGAGCCTGCGGACATCCAAATGTGGTAACTGATAAGAAAATGGCAGTAGAACTTGTAGAAGAGATAAAAAGACTTCAGCTTAGGAAGGATACAGTATGATCGAAAAAAGGTCAGATGAACCATTTGTCTCTTGGTGGAGAAATGACGATAAGTGAGATAAGCATTGAAAGAATGAGAACTTTAAGGTTCTCTTTTTTGTTTCCAGAAAAATAGTATTGCAATATTGTGGTATGACATAATATTATGTAAGGGTCTGTTATTTAGGATATAAAATTTTAGAATTATGTACAAAATATACCATATTTTAAAAACAATATCCGGTTTTTAAAAATGAAAGGGTATGGATTCATGTTATAATAAAGAATAAAACTATAACATTATGTAAAATGGAGACAAAAGATGAAAAATAAATCTTTTATTCGCGGAACAATTGCAATGTTGTTATTACAAATGGTATTGATGATTTCCATTTTGCTTGTCTTTTTGTATTCGTCATATCGCTCAAGTGTA
>NZ_JAWYAJ010000298.1:0-12877 GCF_034124845.1 Robinsoniella sp. | reverse complement strand
ATGGTCTCATCAATAACCGCCTTTTGCAGCCGGTCCTTGCCGCCCGGTTTTGCAGATTCAATAATACGATTGATGACATCTGCTCCATATCGGATCTGTCCGTTTCCGGAAGAACCTTTTGCAAGAATAGAGCCATCCAGCATATTGATCAGAATTGCAGAAACGGTTGTCGTTCCAATGTCAATTGCAATTCCACCTACAATTACTTCTTCCGTTTCCGGGAAAACGTCATATACAAAAATATCTGTTTCAATTTTCCGTACAATGATCTTAACACGGAAGCCGCTTTCTCTAAGAACATCCGGCAGTTTTTTCAAAACAGAATACGGGACACGAATCCTTTCAATGCCGGTAAGTGCTTTGATAGCACGGGTAAACCGTTCATTATCCGGCATCGTATCATCCAAATTTGGCTGATCCATGGATATATTCAAGATTTCTAACGTATTCTTCAGTTCAATACCTGCTTCTAAAATCTGTTCTTTTGCATCGGAAAAAATCTTTAATTCTTCCGGCGAACTTAGATCAGCCACTTTCATACGGCTTCTGTAAGCAGAGGCAATATCCGGTACCAGTACTTCCACATCCGCATTTATGGCACTGACACAGGCCAGACGCCAGCCATCGGCATAATCCTCATCCGTAATATGACGCGTCTTTTTTGATTCTAATTCACCGCCAACGAGCTTTACTCTGCATTTCCCGCAAGATGCATTTCCTGAACACGGTGCATCGATAGCTACGTTTGTTTTTCTCGCTACCTCAAGAAGGCTTTCACCGAAAGCAGCGAAGACAATAATATCTTCGCTGTTTTCAAACTTAAAAGTAACTTTATGCATATATTAGATCTCCAGATAGGAATCCGCATATAAGGTATTGTTTTTAAATACATCACAAGATTTGATTGTTTCCATTAATCTTAAATCACAAGGATTTACGATTGCGGAAGTCAAACCATTCATCATAGCCATAGCTACTAAAGCAGAATCCATGATCGGACGGATATGTTTAGGCATACCGTTAGAGTTATTGGATAATCCACCTGTAGAATTAAGTCCCATATCGCTGAACATTTTAATTGCTTCTAAAACGTCCATCTGCTTGTCCTGCATTCCCTTTACAACCAGGAATAACGGGTCAAACCAGAGATCAGTAGGTTCCATTCCAAGTTCCAGACCTCTCTCTAACATGTTCTGGCAGTGCATCATACGCTCGTCATTGTCAGACGGAACGCCTTCTGCGGAACACAATGCGATAACAATCGCATCATTTGCTGCTGCTAAATCGATATTTTCGATTCTGTCTCCAGCATCTGCTGAGTTCACGATTGGTTTTCCTTTGGAACGGTTGTATACGGAAATACCAGCTTCAATCGCTTTTTTATTAGCGGTATCCAGAGCCAGCGGTACGTTGTCGAATTCATTCTGAAGCAGCTGAACTGCCCATTTCATCAATTCTTCACCATCGCTTTCAGCCGGTCCGATATTCACATCTAAGTAAGTTGCACCAGCATCAAGCTGCTCTTTTGCACGCTGGATGATTGGAGCTCCGTCTCTTTCTGCCATTGCCTTACGGATAACTGGGGAAATACAGTGGATTCTTTCACCAATTGTTACGAATTTTGCCATTGATTAATCTCCTTCTCTAATTGAAATTGTTAGTAAAATAAAATCATTTACTACTTTCTACTATACTATAGAAGTATAGAGACAATTACTGCATATCTTTTAAGAATTTTACAAGCTGAACTGCTTCGTTTGGTCCTACAATGACATCCCATCCTGGAAGTTTCGCTTCTACTTCACCTTTTAAAACAGCTACTTTACCTGGAAGAATTAATTTTCTGTTTTTAATCTTGCCTTCAATATCAGCTTCGCCAAAATATTTTGCAATAGAACTTGCAGATAATTTACCTGCTGCCCATGCTGTCAGTACGGATAATCCGCCTGCATCACTGATAATCAGATTACAAGGAACTCCGGAACGCTCTAATTCACCGGATACTACGAAATATGTAAGGGCAAAGTCAACGGTTGTAAGACAAACTGAGTTCTCATCTGCTCCATTAATTGGGTAGATGCCCGGTTCTACTTTCATTGGCTTTTGAGGATCTGTAAATACGTTCTGTCTTAAGCCATATAATGGCAATGCCTGCGCATAAGTCATTTCTTCCATTACTACGATAGAGCCATATTTAATGGTGAACATTGATGCTAAAGCTGCCTGCATATGGATATCTCCCTGTGCAAGTGCTGCTACATTTACGAGGGAAGGATAGCCAAATGTTCTGTCGCCATCTTTAATCGCTGCTTTTCTCATCTGAACTGCTGTAGCAAAAGCTTCTTTAATGGATTTGCATCCTGCATCTAAAATCAGGTTCTTGTTTCCAAGTCCTTCTAATTTAGCAACTGTTTCGTATAAATCATTTACATCTTCACCGCGTACACCAAGTACAATACCTGCTTCTGCAGCAATTGCACTCATAGCTTCGTAGTTGGATGCATCTGCGCCGTTTAATACCGGTTTGCTGTCTTTGCATACTGCAAGAGCTGCTTTTGCAACTTCTGCATCTGTACATCCTAACACTAAAGTTCTGTTAAGAGCAGCTGCTTTTTTCACAAGTTCCACATAATCAACAGCACCGTCAGCACTGTAGTTTACGTAAACCATTTCTACAAACATTCTTTCGCCGATACGTTCGTAATCAACCTTTGGAATTGCTGCAATTTTTGCATCAATAGCTGCTTCATCCATACAATTGCAAAGAGCAACTGCATATCTTGTCTTACTTACGAATGTTTTTTCATGTCTCTCCAGAACAGTTTCTCCGCCTAATGTAAATTCGTTTTCGCCTGTTCCTACTTTAATTGTCTTCATTGGTGGTGCAGTAGCCTCAGATAAAGTTGCTAATGCATCCGGTGAGAAATGCGGACATGCACTGATATCCATAGCGCCCTGTGCAACCTTCATTGAGAAAGCCATACATGTCGGGCATCCACACTCCTTACAGTTTTTCTTAGGTGATAATTTAAATATATCAAGACCTTTAAGTGCCATAATTCTTTTTCCTCCTTAAGCAGCAATTATACTAATTCTTTGACTAATTTTGAAATAGTTGCAACTGATACAGGATGTTTTAAAATAACTGCATTGGATCCGGAAACTAAAACTGCTGCTGCTGTCTCTACTTCCATATCAATACCACGCTGTTCAACATCTCCCCATTCAGGCATATCAGCTTCTGAAGCCATTGATTCTTTTACGCCCCAGGTTTCAGATGCTACCGGTGTAATAATCGGCATCTGTAACATTCCATCATTCTGAGATAAAGCTGCTGCTTTTACTCTCTGCATGGTGGAAACAACATATTCAAAACCATAACCTGCTGCTGCAGCACCTACGTTCATAACAACGTTTGAACTGCTAACACCTAACTGTGACAATAATACATTTAACTGTTTTGCAAGGTTGATATCAACTGCTGATTCAGCACCTACTACCTGCTTGTACGCAAGGCCTGCTGCTGCACCGACTGTCTTGTAGTTTTCTTCTTTTGCTGCTAAAAGCATTGCGTTTCTTCCTTCTAACACTTCAGCTGCTTTACTTAAAAGTTCTGCATCTTTTTCAACGTTCTTGCATCCCGCAATAACAAGTGGCACGTCTACTGCTGCAGCAACATCTTTTACAATCTGAATCAATTCTTCTGTAGATTTGTCTGCACCGTTTGGATCTCCGCCTTCTAATCTCAGGCAAAGAAAATCAGCACCTTCCATAGCTGCTGCTTTTTTCGCCATGTCAGCTACAGTTGCACATCCTTCATAATATTTCTGGATAAATTCCGGTTCATTTTCTAAACCGAAGTCTGTGATCTCAACACCTACTTTTGGTGCGTTTTCGATAGGAGCATCGAAGCTGTAAAATGGTAATACGTTTTCTCCGCCTATGGTAATTTTCTTGTCCCCGCATCCAATTTCAACAGTGTTAATTTTTGCGCTGAACTTTCCTGATTTTGCATTAAATGGCATTTCTAATAAACCTCCTTCATGTTTTTAGACTGTTGTAAAACATAAGTATATTTTACAACAGTCTGCCTTAAAAATCCATAAAATCTTTGTATTTCTTTAAGAACACATACCCTACATCATTGGTTCCATACTAAGTGCCGGATGACCTTTTTCTTCCAAGAATGCTAATAATGTTTCCGGATCTTCCGCTACTGTTTCATCACCGATCATATCAACAAAGTTATCAATATCATATAACTCTTTTGCTGTTGCATTCAGTTTTTCAGCAACCTGGTCTTTTAAGTCTTTTGGCATCCATACGATTCTGCTAACGCCGCCTTCTGCTTTCATAAATTTCTTAGAAGCGATGAAGTGTTTACCATGTCCCATGAAACCTGGTGTCTGAACCCCGCCGCCTGTCATGGAAGCTAATTCAGGGAATGTCATACCGATTGGTGTCATTCCTGCATATTCACGGTTCGCAATACATACACCATTGGATAATGGCTCAATACCACAGATACATTCGAAACATCCACAGGATGTCATCGGGTCCTCGATAATGGAGTACAGCGTAACGGTTTCAAGTGCACCCTGAGAGTATTTCTTAACCGCATCGTTAACATCCTGGTAAGATCCGGTTCTTTCATCAATTAAGCCGCCTTTTGTGATAACCTGGCATGGTCCCTGAGGATCCAGTTCGTTGGTAGCCTTTGCATCCAGCCATGAAACTGCACCGCAAAGTCCAAGTCTTTCAGGTGTAACAACACATACGTGAGACGGAGAGAATGCCTGACACATAATACAGCTGTAGTATACGTCAACGCCTTCATCTGTTAATGTGCTAAGTCTTTCATCACGTTTGTCATAGCTTGGTACAGCCAGTTCTGAACGAAGTTTCGTACATTCTGCTGCATCGGTAATAACTTTAACCTGACATTTGTCAACAACTGCTGCAAATTCGCTCTTAATTTTAGCATACAGAACTTCACCGATATGTTTTGCTCTGAATCCTGCATTAAAGGTATCTTTGCTCACACGTACACGGATCATATCTCTCTGTCCGGTATGCATTACGCCTTCGATACAGTTGATGTAGGAGTGGAATTTACGTTCAAATACAGGCTCGAAATCAGACTGCATGTTCTTTCCTGCAACTTCTACGATGTAAGCAATACTCTGTTTGCTTCCAACTTCAAATTCGTCAAAGTCCGGTCCGATTACTTCAATCTTGTGGTCTTCGATTTCTGTAGCTTCTTTTGCCTGTACTAATTCGAAACAGTCTACTCTGGAACCGTCGAATTCAACCTGCATATCACCGCGGCGGATGATTTCACCTTCAAATGCAGATGCAAATGAAACCGGAATATCAATCTTGGTGATCTTAATCTTAATATCTCTTGCTTCCAGAGATGTTGCGTTGAATTTCGCTACATCTTCCTGAACGATTAAGCTCTTTGGTACACGGAAGATATTTTCTGTTTCGTTTGTTACTACCGGGAAACCAAGTGCAATTGCACCAGCTCCACAGGCAACTACTACATCATCCAAAGGTCCGAAAGCATTTACAAATGCAGGAACTCTTTCAAATGTATATTTCATTAATGCGCCTGCATCTCCTGCTGTAATATTACCGAAGATCAGAGCTGCTCTGATTGCTACGGATACTACGTGGATTACGCTTGTTACATCTTTTCCTAACGGAATAACACGAACGTTAGCGCCTGTTTTATAACCTAATTCTGCACACTGGTCAATGATTCCGCCAACCAAAGTTACCAAAATACCCTGTGACTGATAGCTCTTAATCAGGTCAACACCTTCCTGTGCGGTTGGTGCAGTTCCAAGAACTACTGCTACACCCGGGATATCTCCTGTAACAAGGGGTACGCCCAGCTCACGGATAATTGCATCGCTTAAATGTCCGTAGCATGGATCTTCGTAAGGAGCAGCGCCGTCAATATATTTCAGTACTTCAATAAACTCTGCACAGAGAGCTGTAGCAACACCTGACATAAATGCATCATTCAGACGTTTTTCTCTTGTCATTAAAGTTTTCACAACTCCGAGAGCTGTTTTTAAATCACCTAAATTAGCGATTTTGGTTCCTGTTACGCCGTAGTAACAAGGTAAGCTGTATGCTGTATTTGGAAAACTTACTGCTTTATCAGCACCATGCTGTGCGATTGCACCGTCAATTGCCTGTTCTGTCAATCCGTATACGGCATCATTTCCACTAAATACTCTATCAAATAATGTCACTGTTATACCTCCAATCAGATACTTGTATTATCGATCTTCTCTTTTATTTTTCTTATCTCTTCTGTTGCGGTGTCGCTAAAATCAAAGGGGGATTTTCCCTGTCGGTCCGCATCGATCACTTCCGTGTTGTAGTGAATGAAGCCCAATAAATCTTCTGATGGAATTTTTGATTTTATAAATTCCTCATCCTCTTCATTACGCACCTTGTTCGCCACAACCCGCACGTGCTTCACACCAAGGTCCGTTGCAAGACGCTTAACATTCTTGTAGGTTTGGATGCTTCTTGCACCGGGTTCAATTACAACCACAAACTGATCCATTCCCTCGGTAGTTCCCCGTCCCAGATGTTCCAGGCCCGCTTCCATATCCAGGATAACTACATCGTCACTTCTTAAAACAAGGTGGTTGATAATCCTTTTCAGCATTACATGCTCCGGACATACACAGCCGCTTCCTGCCGTATCAACGGTTCCAAGAACCAGCAATTTCACACCGTTGGCTGACTTTGCAAACTTATTCGGAATGTCATCTACTTTCGGGTTGATCTTATAAAACTTATTGTCGTCATTTGCACCGGTACGTTCCTGCACCAGCTTACGCATTTTGGTAATCGGTACGATCTGATCCAGTTCTTCATCAGAAAAACCAAGGGCTAATCCTAAATTTGCATCCGGATCCACATCCGCCGCCAGGACATTCTTCCCTTCCTGTGCATATAACCTTGCCAAAGTGGCCGCAAAAGTTGTCTTTCCTACTCCGCCTTTTCCGGTAACTGCAATTTTCATTTTAACTCCAATCTGCTGCCAATAGCAGCGTTCTCCTGATTAGATACCAAGAGCCGCTCTCTTTTCTTCAATTCTGTCAATCATAGCATCTACAAGCTTATCTATATCTTTTTCAACCGTATATGCTGCTTCTACCCATTCTCTTACGCCGCTTGTCAATAACTCTGCAACTTCACTGGAACCGGATACATAAGGATCAACTCCAAGGAATGTATCGATACCGGTAGAAACTACGTAGTTACCAATGGATACTGCTTTTTCAGACATCCACTCAGGAGCACATCCCACAACCGGAAGCTGAGAAATATTAAGTCCTGAATCTTTTGCAAGTTCAGATGCAAGAATCATCATACGGCTGATATCAACACAAGATCCCATGTGTAATACTGGAGGGATATCAGCTAATTCACAAACTCTCTTAAGTCCAGCACCGCAAATATCTTTTGCAGCTTTGTCCATAAGTCCTGCCTTAGCAGCCGCCTGAGCAGCACAACCGGATGCAATGACTACGATATCGTTTGCGATTAATTTTTTCATTAATTCGATGTGAGCAAGGTCAGGTCTGATCTTCGGATTGTTACATCCAACCATAGCAACAGCACCACGGAGTACACCGGATGTAATACATTCCAGCAATGGTTTTGTTGTTCCTGTCTCATCTACCTGTGAATTTGTAACGCCATCCAACACTTTAACAATTGCTTCTACAGAATAACCAACAGTAGCTTTCTGTTTCATATCCGGGATGTAGATCAGATCCGGATTTCTGTTTTCGAAGTTGTCAATAGCAGCTTTTACAATCGCTTTTGCGTTCTCGCCTGCTGTATGCGCATTGAATCTGATGAATTCAGAATCCGGCATCTGAGCGATCGGAGAAGTTGTGATGAATTTTGTATGGAAACATTTGCTTAAAGGACCAAGTGCCGGGAAAATACACTGTACGTCAACTACAATCGCTTCACAAGCTCCTGTAAGTACTACATTTTCCTGCTGTAAGAAGTTTCCAGCCATTGGAATACCACGGCGCATTGCAACTTCATTGGAGGTACAGCAAACACCGGATACGGTAATGCCTTTGGCTCCTTTGCTTTTCGCATAAGCGATTAATTCAGGATCATCCGCATATTCACAGATCATTTCAGAAAGTGAAGGATCATGTCCGTGAACAACGATATTTACGTTTTCCACTTCCATTACGCCAAGATTTGCCTCGGTGTCAATTGGCTTCGGTGTTCCAAAGAGAACATCAGAGAATTCCGTTCCCATCATGGATCCGCCCCAGCCATCAGAAAGACCTGCTCTGAATGACTGTCTGATCAGCGCTTCCGGTTTGGAGGAACATCCCATATGAGCCATATGTAAAGAACATGAAACTTCACGGTCAATTGCTCTTGGTGCAATTTCTTCTCTTTCCCAGATTTCCTGAGTATGTTTTGGTGCTCTCTTTAAGAATCTCTGGGTTCCAAATGGCTTACCATATTCCATCATACCCATTTCAGCGATCTCATGAGCCAGATCATAGATATCTTTTCCTTCGGTCTCTACGCCCCACTCTTTCGCAATACGAAGTAATTTTTCCGGATCTTTTACTTTGTAGTTGCCATCGGCTGCTGATTCATAAAGTGTATGGCAGATTTCACGGCCATGGTCAGAATGTGTAGCAGATCCGCCTGCTGTAAATTTCAGGTAATTTCTTCCTACGATACCATGTACGTCACATCCACAGATTCCTTTTGGAGCCTTTGGAGTAATACGGCAAGGTCCCATAGCACAGATTTTACAGCAGACACCTGTCTCGCCGAATTTACAGTGTGGTGTCTGGTTTTTTACTCTGAACTGCCAGGCATCCGCACCAACCTTTGCGCCTGTTTCCAACAATCTGGCTGTAGCCGCTTCAAATTCTTCTACTGTTGTTAATTTAAAGTTTCCCATTATAAACCTCCTTTAAAATTGGGTTGTTTTCCCGGGGCTGTTTTATCCCAATATACGAAATTCATTACGTATTATCCGCCCCCACGGGATATTTCTCTTTAAAATTAATCCCCCTGGTGTCTGGTAATCCCTTCCATCAAGGGGAATTAATAACTCATAATATTAAAGACCTAATGCATCCACAATATCTCTTATCGCTTTTTTCACTGGTGAATCCTCAGGAAGTTCCACTGTAGGCTTTCCATCACAGTCAAATTCGTAAACATCTAAGTTTTGCGGAACGACTCCTAAAAGCTTCAAACCCTGTTTTTCAATTTCTTCAAGGGTTCCTTCGTTCAGTTCTCCATTAGGAGCACGATTGATAATCAATCCCATTTCTTTCGGATTCATCTCACAGTCATTTACAAGCTTTGCAATCCGCCCTACAGCCTGTACTCCTCTTCTGGAACAGTCGCTTACCAGTATCATGGTATCAACTTTGGGCAGGACGCCTCTGCTGATGTGTTCCATTCCCGCCTCATTATCCATCACCATGTATTTATAATTCGGCAGCAATTTTGTAAGCTGTGTCTGAAGCAGCCCGTTTACGAAACAATAGCAGCCTTTTCCCTGGGTTCTTCCCATAACAAGTAAATCATAATCATCTTCCTCCACCATACAGCGGTTGAACATAATTTCCATATAGTCTGCTTTAGACATACTTGCCGGAATTGGGTTCTTTACACTGTTTTCCGCACGTGCCACTTCTTCTCTGATATCGCCCAGAGTCATATCAACTTCCACTCCGAGAACTTCATTCAGATTTGAATTCGCATCAGCATCTACTGCCAAAATCGGTCTTTTTCCCTTTTCACAGAGATACTGAATAATAAGTCCGCAAATTGTGGTTTTTCCCACTCCGCCTTTTCCTGCAACTGCAATTGTATGTGTCATTACGGGTGCCTCCTGTCATTTCCTATAGTCTATTCTGCTTTTGCTCTGAGTCCGGATCTCGTTAAGATTTCGGAAACTGCTGCAGATTTGTTTAATGCGTATAAATGAATACCTTCCACACCCTCACCAATGAACTGGTATAACTGATGTACGGTATAATCGATTCCGGCTTCTTTAAATCCTTCCGGATCATTGTAATATTTGCTGATCACTTCAGCAAGATCTCTTGGAATAGAGCATCCGTTCATGGATAATGCCATACGGATAGTAGCATCTTTGTTCAATACAGGCATAACACCTACATCGATTGGAAGTGTGATTCCTGCTTTTCTGATCTGGTGTACCCATCTCTTAAACTGCTCAATATCAAAGCAAAGCTGAGTCATGATATAATCAGCACCTGCATCCTGTTTCATTTTCAGATGTGCAATATCTTCTTCAAAGGTTGGACATTGAATATGTTTTTCCGGATCTCCAGCCATAGCGATGGTAAACTGATCGCCAAATTCTGCTCTGATGAATGCTACTAATTCATTTGCATAATTGAAATCTCCTCTGGTTCCTTCCCAGCCTGCCGGTAAGTCACCGCGAAGTGCCAGAATATGGTTTACACCATTCTCCAGGTATGCCGCAAGCTCCGCTTTTACTTTTTCTTTTGTGTTTCCAATACATGTAAAATGAGTTACTGCTCTGTGTCCGCTGTCCGCAATAGCTTTACAAATTTCCACATTACGTCCTGCATTAGAGCCGCCGGCGCCATATGTACAACTGATAAAATCAGGATCAAACTGGTACAGTTCGTCCAGTGTGTTTAATAATGGTTCCATTGGCTGTTCAGCCTTTGGAGGGAACACCTCGAAAGAAAATGATGTTCTCTCCTTCATAATGTCGATTACGCTTTTCATCTTACTAATACCTCCGTTATTTTCGTTTTATTTTAACTGCCCATCCTAATCGAGGCAATTAATTTTTACAACTCCGCCGGTCAGGTCCACCATAGCAATGGTTCCTTCCACGACTTTTCGTTCCCCCATTACATCAGTCAGGGTGATGTTCGTGCCTTCCACTTCGATCATACTAACATATTGTAAAATGATACTGTCTTCTTTGTTGATATTATATGCCGTAGCCAAGCACATCTCTATGACCTCCTATTGCTGCTCCTTGACCATTGCCAGAGCAACTCCTAAATACATGTTTCCTTTTTGGAACTCATCCACTGCTTTTCTGATCTGTTCAGCAGCACCTTCATCTCCGGCTGCGCTTAACTTAGCCGCCATCTGATCCAACTCTGCCGCATGATGTTCATTATGCTGTAACATGTAGGTTAATAACGCAATATTTTCTTTGTTCGGGGCTTGTTCCCCTGATCCACATCCGCATCCGCATTTGTTCTCATCGCAGGATGCACTGTCGCAGCTGCAATTTCCGTCATGGGAATGCATATGCTGGTCTTCATGGCCATGCTCATGATCATGTGCATGGTTGTGTTCGTAAGTATGGGTGTGAGGATGGACATGTTCATGCGCATGCGCACAAATGTTACCATTTTCATCTTTAACTAAATGCACTGTTATCCACTCTCCTTTCCTCTTATTTGTTAAATACTTCACAGAGTCATATATCATAACCCTTAGATGGGGATATTATAACATACAATATATGAATTCTCAACAATGAGTATTGTATTTTTTTAAATAATTTTAGAAGATTCACTAATACTTAGATTATATAACATCACTTTGTCTCACTAAACTGATGCATTGCCAAATAATTAACACTTTATTCCATGATCAGCTGTTTTTAAGTGATCTCTATCTTGTACTTTGACCACATATTTGGGACAAATCCCTTACGACTTCTCATAACTGATTATTGTTTTACACCGTTTTCATTGCATAACCCGCACATCCTTTTCTGCCCTCAGTATGGTATATGTATGTATAGACAGAATTCTGCATGACAAACAAAAAAAATGCTAATTTTATAATAAATCATTATCATAAAATTAGCAACGTTTTCTATTAATTTTTTCACAATTAAGCTAAAATCATACGGTCGTTTGCAAATTCTCCGCCGCTTTCCACTTCGAATTTTTTGAGAAGATCGGCAACCTGCAGATTTTTCTTTTCCTCACCGGAAACGTCATAAATAATATGGCCGTCATACATCATGATCAACCGGTTCCCAATACGGATCGCATCTTTCATGTTATGAGTAACCATAAGTGCAGTCAGCTTATGGGTATCTACAATTTTAACCGTCAGATCAAGCACCTTTTTCGCAGTCTTCGGATCAAGTGCGGCTGTATGCTCGTCTAAAAGCAGCACTTTCGGTCTCTGAAGGGATGCCATCAAAAGTGTCAGTGCCTGGCGCTGACCGCCGGACAAAAGCCCAACCTTAGAAGTCATACGGTCTTCCAGCCCCAGATCCAGAGTTTTCAGAGCAGTCTGGAAGATTTCTTTCTCTTTTTTGGTGATCCCCCATCCAAGTCCTCTTTTCTTTCCTCGTCTGTACGCAAGTGCCAGGTTTTCCTGAATTTCCATGCTGGAAGCCGTTCCCATCATGGGATCCTGGAAAACTCTCCCCAGGTTCCCGGCTCTCTGATACTCCGGCTTCTTGGAAATGTCGTCCCCATCCAGCACAATACTTCCGGAATCAATGGGATATACACCTGCGACCATGTTTAACATTGTAGATTTACCGGCACCATTACCGCCGATGATCGTGATAAAATCCCCCGGGTGAACATGCAGATTCAGCCCCTGAAGTGCTTTTTTTTCATTAATTGTACCGGGATTAAATGTTTTATATACATCTTTTATTGTTAACATATCTGCTCGCCTCCTAATTCTTAACTACCAGTTTTTTGGAAAATACCGGAACGGCCAGAGCAATTGTTACAATAACCGCTGTTAACAGTTTCATATCATTAGAATCCATACCCAGCTGCAGCACAAC
>NZ_JAWYAJ010000297.1:0-31014 GCF_034124845.1 Robinsoniella sp. | reverse complement strand
GACAGCAGCCAAATAGCAATCGCTGCATATCATTAACACCTATCACCTAACGCCCGTCCCATTGCAAGCATCTGCTGTTCTCCACCGCTGAGGGTTCCGGACAGCTGATTTTTTCTCTCCTCCAAACGGGGGAATCTCTTATATACCATCTTCAGGGTAGATGCAATCTCTTCCTTATCTTTTCTCGTATAAGCTCCCAGAATCAGGTTTTCATAAACGCTCAGGTCTGCAAACACACGACGGCCTTCCGGCACATGAGCCATCCCCAGGGTTACAATCTTATGTCCCGGCAGCTTCGTAATATCCCTGCCTTCAAATTCAATCTTACCTGCTTTAGAGGGAATCAACCCTGTAATGGTATGAAGAATTGTGGTTTTGCCCGCACCGTTAGCACCGATCAGAGCAATGACCTCACCCTCATTTACTTCAAAGGAAATCCCCTTAATCGCCTGGATTACACCGTAATTAACCTTCAGGTCAGTAACACTTAACATAGCCATTGTAATCCTCCTATTCGCCCAGATATGCTGTAATTACTTTAGAATCATTCAGCACATCTTCCGGTTTTCCATTTGCAAGTTCCGTACCGAAATTCAATACATACAGATATTCACAGATACCGGCAACCAGCTTCATATCATGTTCAATCAGAAGAATCGTCACATGAAACTTCTTGCGGATCAGTTCTATGGTATGCATTAACTCTGCGGTCTCATTGGGGTTCATGCCGGCTGCCGGCTCATCCAGCAGAAGGAGTTTGGGCTTTGTAGCCAGCGCTCTGGCGATCTCCAGCTTCCGCTGTTTGCCGTAGGGTAAATTGGACGCCAGCACATCTGCGTATTGTTCCAGTTCAAATACCTTCAGGATGTCCATGGCATGCTCATCCATTTCTTTTTCTTTTTTTGCAAAGGATCCCAGATGCAGGATACTCTCTGCAAGGGTATATTTAATTTCATTATGAAGGGCTGCCTTCACATTGTCAAGTACCGTCATCTGTGCAAACAAACGGATATTCTGAAATGTCCTTGCAACGCCGGCCTGACAGATCTGGTCCGGTTTTAACCCTACCAGGCTTTTTCCGTCCAGGGTAATCGTACCATCTGTAGGAAGATACACTCCGGTGAGCAGGTTAAATGCCGTTGTCTTGCCGGCTCCGTTAGGTCCGATCAGTCCAACCAGGCTCCCCTCTTCGATACTCATATTCAGGTTATCTACCGCACGCAGGCCTCCAAAGGAGATGCCCAAGCTTTTTACTTCTAATAGTGCCATACTTATACCCCCTCCTTCCCGACTTTTTCAGAACGCCGCATGTTTCTCTTTTCCATCATCATTTTTTTAATGGAAGAGTTATTGAACAGCATAAGGGCGATCAGTACAATGGAATAGATGAGCATTCTGTAATCTGCTGCGCCTCGGAGTAATTCCGGAAGTGCAGTCAGTATCACAGCCGCAATAATCGAGCCTTTAATATTTCCCATGCCGCCAAGTACTACCATAACCAGAATCTCAATGGATGTATTGTAATCAAAATTACCCGGCTTAAGAATACCGATATTTCCCGCATAAACTACGCCAGCCATCCCTGCCAGGAATGCCGCTACAACAAAAGCCATTATTTTAAATTTGCTCACCGGGATACCAACTGCCTGGGCAGCCACATAATTATCACGAACTGCACAGATCGCACGGCCATGTCTGGAATTTACCAGATGGGCAACTACAATAATTACCAGTATGGTAAGAATAAATACAAATGTAAAATTACGATAGGTGGTGTTTAAAGGTATCTTGGAAAGTCCCTTTGCACCGCCTGTGATTCCTGTCATGGAGTTAATGATAGACTTGATAATTTCCCCAAACCCAAGAGTAACGATTGCCAGGTAATCCCCTCTCAGTCTGAGAACCGGAATACCAATCAGTAATCCAAAGAGAGCCGCGCAGATACCGCCCACCAGCAGCCCCAGAATAAGGCTTACTATAGATGGCAGATCCTTTGTGCCTATCATAACAAGGGCTCCGGTATATGCCCCAATTGACATAAATCCTGCATGACCAAGACTTAACTCTCCTAAAAATCCAACTACCAGACACAGGGATACAGCCAGCATGACGTAGGTGCAGATCGGGATGATCAGAGACATCATCTGGCGGCTTAATACGCCTGTATTTACCAATACCATAACAATGGCATAAACTGCTGCAGCAATTACTGCATTTATTATTAATTTCTTCTTGTCTTTCATGATCCCACCTACACTTTCTCAATCTTCAACTTGCCAAGCAAACCTGACGGCTTCACAAGAAGTACGATGACCAGAACGCCGAACACGATTGCATCTGCCAGCTGTGTGGAAATATACGCTTTGGAAAGACTTTCAATCACACCCAGAAGGATTCCTCCAAGCATTGCCCCGGGGATGCTTCCGATACCGCCCAGGACTGCTGCTACGAATGCCTTGATTCCCGGAAGGGCTCCAAGTGTTGGAAGAAGTGTCTCATATTGTGCGATAAATAATATACCGGCAACGGCTGCAAGTGCAGAACCAATTGCAAACGTCATGGAAATAGTCTTATTTACACTGATTCCCATCAGTTCCGCGGCGCCTTTATCTTCCGATACCGCACGCATAGCCCTGCCCGCCTTGGTCTTGTTGATAAATGTTGTAAGGGCAATCATACAAACCGTAGTAACCACCAGCGTTACAATGGTAATACCGGAAATGTTAAGAGAACCAATCTTAATAGATGGAACTTTAATAATCGAACCAAACGGAATCGGTGTTGCTTTGAAAATCAGCAATGCCAGATTCTGAAGCAGATAACTGACACCAATTGCGGTGATCAGTACAGCCAGAGGCTGTGCATTTCGCAAGGGCTTATAAGCCACTTTTTCAATTACAACTCCTAAGACGGCACATACTAAAATCGTCAGTAAAATCGCTACCACCGGGTTTAAATGCAGCAGTGCCACGAATACATACAGAGAGTACGCTCCTACCATAATAATATCGCCATGGGCAAAGTTGATCATTTTTGCAATACCATAAACCATCGTATAACCCAGAGCAATTAAGGCATAGATACTTCCTGTTCTCAAACCATTAATTAATTGTTCTAAAATATTGTTAATCAGGTCCATTTCTCTCCACCTTTCTCAATTCATTAGTTATATAAACTAACTTTTTTTATTGTAATATAATTAAGATGTGCTTGCAAGAATTATCGAGAAAAAAATGAAATTTACCCATTATTTGTCGTAATAAATATGCATTTTTACCCTGTAAAAGGATATTTCCTCCAGATCACATCGAATTTCTGCTGCCGAACAAATGTCTGCCCACAGCAAACATTCATCTGCTAAAAAAAGAAGACAGCTCTTCTTCACTGTCTTCTTTTTTTCTTGAAAATCTGAACCATTCATTGATACAGCCCGCTGCACCCGCAGAATAATTCGAATCCTCTGATACAAAAATCCTGCATGTAATACACCATTAAATGCGCACTACAAGATTATTTGTCTGTATACTTATAAGCTCCGTCTTTTACTTCCACGAACTTAACTGCCTTTACAGCAGAACCGGTTGCTTCAAAGGTCATGCCTTCGCCAGTCAGTCCGTCAACAGAGATTTCCGGCATAGCTGCAATTAAGTCTGCACTTTCAATACTTCCTGCCTTTTCCATTGCTGCTTTGAATGTATATACGGTATCGTATGCATCTGCTGCAAACTGGTCAGGTGTTGCTTTATAAGCATCCTGATAAGCTTTTACAAAATTCTGAACTCTGGAATCATCAACGGTTGCACAGAATGGACTGGAGAAGATACATCCTTCTACCGTAGCTTTATCTGTTACTGTGTCTAAGACACCGTCCCATCCGTCAGATCCGATAAACTGAACATCAATTCCCATATCTGCTGCCTGTTTTGTAATATAAGTTACATCCTGATAATAAGCCGGAACATAGATTGCATCTGCATCAGTTCCTTTGATTTTTGTAAGCTGTGTGTTAAATTCAACATCATTTGTCTGGAATGCTTCGCTGGCAACTATTTCTGCACCTTTTGCTTTTACTTCTTCTTCAAACGCTATCTGAAGTCCGGTACTGTATTCATCTGCTGCATTGTAGATTACTGCAATCTTCTTTAATCCAAGTGTATCTACTGCGTAGTCTGCCATAGCAACACCCTGTGCCTGATCTGAGAAGCAGATACGGAAAGCATTGTCATTGGCAATACAGCCGTCTGCTGAACCGGAAGGTGTAATCTGAAGAATGCCATCCGCAAAAGTCTGGTCTACAATTGCCATACATGCTCCGCTTGTAACACCGCCCATAACAGCATTGATTCCCTTATCCATTAAGGAATTGTAAGCCTGGGTAGCTTTATCTTCTGTTGCTTCATCATCTGCAAATTCTAATGCAAATTTATAAGTTTTATCGCCAACTTTTACTCCGCCGGCATCATTTACTTCTTTGATTGCAATTTCAGCACCCTGTTTTACGCTGGTTCCATATGATGCTGCCGCTCCGGTAAGAGGTCCGATTCCTCCAATTAAAAATGTCTCCGCATCGCCTGTATCTGCCGCTGCCGTGTCATTCGCTGCCTCACTGCCTGCTGCTTCACTTCCTGCTGCTTCTGTTGTACCTGTAGTTCCCGCTTCCGTTGTCTTCGTATCACCGCCGCCGCAGCCTGCCAGAGATGCAACTACCACAGATGCAATCGCAATTGCGCTCAAAAACTGTCTAACTTTTTTCATAATTATACCTTCCTCCTTATAATTGATACCGAATCATACATTCCGGTAGACAATACCCCCTGAAAAATCAAGGGACTTTGCGTATAATAATACCGCCTTATAAAATCTTTGTCAATCCCCATTTTACCTATAGCATGTATGAAAATTCAATCCCGCCGGCAGAATTCATGATTTTTTTTATAATACCTCATAATTCCACTTTCTTATTTTTCTTTTTATGTTATAATTCATTTACATAAAAAATTTTATTCCACCCCTGAAAGGAGATTCTTCCCCTGATGAAGAAAAAACTGAAATGCATATGGAAAGCTCTGGGCATGGAGCTGAGAGAACACAAAAGTTCATTTTTTGTCTATTTTGTTTTGCGGGCACTGGTAATCATCATGATGATCATGCAGCTCTTTAACCAAAACTATGAAAATGTATTCCTGTGTGTACTCACCCTTCTGCTGCTGGTAATCCCAAGCTTTGTACAGATGGAGTTTAAGATTGAACTTCCAACAGCGTTGGAGATTATTATACTCCTCTTCATTTTTGCAGCTGAAATCCTTGGAGAAATCAAGTCTTTCTACATCCGTTATCCTATGTGGGATACCCTGCTTCATACTATGAACGGCTTCCTTGCTGCCGCGATCGGCTTTTCCCTGGTGGATATTTTGAACCGTAGTGAAAAAGTCAAGTTTGAGCTTTCTCCTATTTTTATGGCACTGATTGCCTTTTGTTTCTCCATGACAATCGGCGTGCTCTGGGAATTCTTTGAGTGCGGCATGGATTTATTCCTGGGATTTGACATGCAGAAGGATACCATTGTAAACAGTATCTCCTCGGTTATGCTGGACCCCAGCGGAGGGAATACGCCCTACTCCATAGGTAATATTACCAGCGTAGTCATTAACGGAAAAGACTTAGGGCTGGGGGGATATCTGGATATCGGTCTGCTGGATACCATGAAGGATATGTTTGTAAACTTCATCGGGGCTGTGGTATTCTCCATTATTGGATTCTTCTACGTGAAAAACCGTGGCAAAGGTAATTTTGCCCGCCGTTTCATCCCCCACCGTAAAAAAGCAAATGCTGATTTTCTTCATATAGCGGAAACAGAGGAAGAACACGAGGAACAAAACGGGGAACGATAACTTCCCTGACCTTAAAAAATAAATCTCAAATACTATAATATGGAAAGAAGACAGTAAAAGATGTGGTTATAACCGCAGACCTTTCATTGCCTTCTTTCATATAGACACATATCTATCATCCCTTATCATATCTGTTATTATAGAAACATATCTATCATCACATATCATATCTATTTTACAGAAACATACCTTTCATCACTTAACATGCCTCTCCTAACAGAGTCGTACTTTCCCACTACGCTTCCTTATTATCCGCCTTTACCATACGATATCCGATTCCGATATGGGTCTGTATATATTTCACATGTTCTTTATCCGGTTCAATTTTTTTACGAAGGGTTGCCATGTATACCCGCAGGGAGGACAGATCACTTTCCAGAGCATTCGTCCAGACCTTATCCAGAATATACTGATGGGTAAGTACCTTCCCGACATTTTTAGCCAGCAGACAGAGCAGGTTATACTCCATTGGCATGAGATGAATCTCCCGGTCACCCACCTTTACCGTTGCCGAGGAGTAATCGATCTCCAGTTCTCCATTGCGAAACACAGCTTCTTCCACGTTCCCTTTTGATTCCAGGTACTGTATCCGCCGAAGCGTAGAGCGCAGCCTGGCTAACAGTTCCTCTACACTAAAAGGCTTGGTGAGATAGTCATCCGCTCCGGCGTCAAGTGCCTTGATCTTATCTCTGTCATCGTTTCTGGCACTGATCACAATGATGGGTGCCACAGACCATGAACGTATTTTTTTTATTACTTCAATGCCATCCATATCCGGCAGCCCAAGATCCATCAGGAAAATGTCCGGTTTAGCTGACACGGCGCTCATAATTGCCTGGGTACCGTTAACCGCTGTCTGGTATTTGTAATTCTGTGTCTCCAGGGTTGTGGTAATCAGATTTCTAACCGGCGCATCGTCTTCGACTACCAGTATCTGTGGTTTTCCATTAATCATGTTAGGTGTACCTCCTCTGCTTTTAGCGTAAATCTGAATATAGTCCCATTGGGCATGTTATCATGTATGGTAAGGTCTCCGCCGTGGGCAGTAATAATGGATTTACACAATGCCAGCCCCAGCCCCATGCCTCTTCTTCCATCCGCAACGGAATTATTAGCAGTATAAAACATGTCAAACAGGCGTTTTTTATCTTCATTCGGAATGCCATTTCCATCGTCCGCAATTTCTACCTGAACCCTGCCGCCCCGGCTCTTCGTCGTGATTGTGATATGGGAGCCCGGAGGAGTATACTTAATTGCATTGTCCACCAGATTAATAAACACCTGCACAATCAGCTTGATATCCATTCTGGCAACCTGAAGGTCATCCTCCTGTTTTACCTCTATAAAATGCTCCTCTGCTTTTCTGCTGATATGGCTCAGGGCTTCCGTAATTGCCTCATCCAGAAGCTCCGCCTGCATATTGAGCCGCATAGTTCCATTATCAATGCGGGTGACCGAAAGCAGATTTTCCACCAGGTTTATCAGCCACATAGAGTCGTCATAAATATCAATATATAATTTTTTCCTCTGTTCTTCACTGATTTTGTCTTCATTTCCAATCAGGACGCTGGCATTCCCCGAAATACTGGTAAGGGGTGTCCTAAGATCGTGAGAAATGGAACGCAGCAAATTGGCACGCAGCTGTTCCTGCTGTAATTTTACTGCTGCTTCCTTGCGCTCTGCAACCAGCTGGTCTTTCTCCATCGCCAGGGCACATTCATTTAATATTGCACTCATAATACCGGCTTCAAATGCCTGAAGTTCTTTTCCTTCCATATCAATCCCCACTACCGCAAATACCCGTTCGCTGCTTCTGACTGCCAGGTACAGGCACTTTACTCCAGGCAGAGTCGTTGTAGAAAATCCGGCATGCTTATTATTCTTAAAAACCCACTGGGCTACTGCTCTTTCTTCCTTCCGATCATAGTAAAACTCCCTTTGTCCATGGCTAGATTTAAAGACAATCGGCTGCGGGTCCATCTGGGGATTCCCCAGGTAAAACACCACATTGCGTTCCAGCAGCTTGCTAAGCTGCCTGGCGGTACTTAAGGATATTTCTTTTGCATCCACCGCTTTCTGAAGCTTCTGGCTTGTTTCCAGTAAAATTTCTGTCCGGTAAGATTTCTTAACCGCCTGCTTTGCCTGATCCTTTACCTTTTGTGTCAGGGTAGCTCCAATCAGGGCTGACAAAAACATGATACCGAAAGTCACGATATAAGAAGGATCATTTACGGACAGTGTCTGTTTGGGATCCGTAAAGCAAAAGTTAAATATCATGACACTGAAAACACTGGACAAAAGACTGCACAGCTTAATCCTGGTGAGCAGGGAAATCGTCAGAACTCCCAAAATATAAACCATAATCAGATTTGCATCGCTGAAATTCCAAAAGGAAAACAAATAGGCAATAAGAGTGGAAACCGTTAATATTCCTGCCGAGATCAGGATATCAATGCCAAGCGTCTCAGGCGAAACCGGTGAGCGGAATCTCTTTTTGCGGTATTTCTTTTTATAAGCGTCCGGTATGACGAAGATCTCCAGCTGTGGCGCCAGTCTGCTCAGCTTTTCAGAAAAGCTTTCCTTCATGGAGAACCACGCCCTTTTCGTATTGGTTCTTCCCAGAACTATTTTTGTAACCCTTGCTACCTTAGCATATTCCGCGATCTGTTCCACAATATCCTCTCCATAAGAGGTCACTGTCTTTGCGCCCAGCTGTTCGGCAAGTATGGTATTCGTGCGAAGTCTCTCTACATCCTCCTTCGTATACTGGGTAAAATCAGAGTTCTCTACAAAAAATGCAGTAAATTTCCCCCGGAATGCCGATGCCATTCTGGCTGCCTGACGAATGACTTTTTCATTGGAAGGTGCCGGGGATAAACAGATTAAAATGTGCTCTGCCGCCCCTGCTTCTCCTGTCTGAAAAGATTTTTCCTGCATCAGATTAACCCGGTCTGCCATACGCCTCAGGGCAATTTCACGCAGGGATACCAAATTGTCAGACGTAAAAAAATGATTTAATGCCTGCTCTGCAAGGCTTTCTTTATATATCTTACCGGCTCTTAACCGATCCAGCAGGTCCTCCGGCTCAATATCCACCAGCTCCACCTGATTTGCCTGGTCAAATACAAAATCCGGTATCCGCTCCTTTACCACAATTCCGGTAATTCCGGCAACAAGATCAATCAGGCTTTCCAGATGCTGTACATTGACTGTAGTATAGACATCAATTCCTTCTTTCAGCAACTCCTGGATATCCTCATATCTTTTCTTATGCCTGCACCCGTACCCATTTGTGTGAGCCAGCTCATCCACCAGAATCAGCTGGGGTTTCCGAACCAGTGCACCGTCCAGGTCAAATTCATGCAATGTAATATTCTGATGGTGAATCTCCCTCTGGGGCAATACTTCCAGACCCTGCACCAATGCCGCAGTTGCCGGCCTGGCATGGGGCTCTATATATCCTGCAACGACATCCAGACCCGTCTTTTTTGCCTCATGGGCAGACGCAAGCATGGCATAGGTTTTCCCTACGCCTGCCGCATATCCAAAAAATATCTTTAATCTTCCTTTTGTCCTGGATGCTTCCTCTTCCAGCTTCTTTAACAGCACCTCTGGTTTACGGTATTCTTCTGCCATGGCTCACACCTTCCTCGGTAACAGTATACCACATCTGTTCCAAAAATCTATTCCCATTTAGCAATTCCAGCTAATCCCAATACCAACTTAAATTATCCTGTTTTACAGTTAATTTCACCTATGATATTGCCGATTATAACAGACCAAAGATTAAATAGGCATAACAGATATGGTGCCTGACATTAAAATCACATTAAAACGGCATAAAAATAATATTCTTGTTTACATGATTCCCAGTGCCCTGTATACCAGCCATATCAAAGTGCCGCCTGCCAAAGCAATACCTCCTACGGATATCATTAATAATAATGCAACTGCAATCTGTCCAAATATCATTGTAAAGAACGGATGACGGTCAACTGCTCCCAAAATATATGTTTCATGCACTGCTAAATACTTTTTCATAATCCTGCACCTGCCTCTGTATTTCAATACATTTCCTGCTTTCTATGGTTTCAGTATAGCAAGATTTGAATTAAATAGGTGTAAGTGTAGAGATACCCTGCGTTAAAATCAAATTAAAATATCTATTTTGCCGAAACTTCATTTTTTCTATATACAAAATGCACCTGGTTGTTGTAGAATAACTATATATGGAGATGGCAGTATATGGGAGTTTACATGCCCTCCTGAAATAATGAAAGGGGTATCTATCATGAAAAATTTAATCGTTGGACAATCCGGAGGACCGACAGCTGTTATTAACAGCAGCCTGTTTGGAGTTATAAAGGAAGGATTACAACACAAGGATAAAATCGATCATGTATATGGTATGATAAATGGAATTGAAGGATTCTTAAAGGACCATTACATGGATTTAGAAACTGACGTAAGTCAAGAGACCCTGCAGTCCCTGCGCATCACACCCGGTGCATTCCTGGGATCCTGCCGTTATAAACTTCCGGAGGATCTGGAAGATCCCGTTTATCCGGAGCTCTTTAAAAAATTCAAGGCACTGAAGATAGGTTATTTCTTCTATATAGGAGGAAATGACTCTATGGATACCGTAAGCAAATTGTCGCGTTATGCCGCAAAGCATAAAAGTACTATTCGGATCCTGGGCATTCCCAAGACTATCGATAATGACCTGGTACATACGGACCACACGCCCGGCTTTGGAAGCGCTGCAAAATACGTAGCATCTTCCGTCTGTGAAATAGGTATCGATGCCTCAGTATATGATACAAAGTCTGTTACCATTGTGGAAATCATGGGTCGTCACGCAGGATGGCTGACTGCCGCCGGAGTATTGGCACGTAAATATGAAGAGGACAACCCTGTGCTCATTTACCTGCCGGAAGTGGCCTTTGATCAGGCTCTCTTCCTGGAACAGCTTAAAAAAGCACTGGAGAAAAAGAATAACCTTGTTGTATGCGTCTCAGAAGGCATCCATGACAAAGACGGAAAATTTATCTGCGAATATGCAAGTGAAGTCGGTACCGATACTTTTGGTCACAAAATGCTTACCGGAAGCGGGAAGTACCTGGAGAATCTGGTAAAAGATCGTCTGAACGTAAAAGTCCGCTCCGTTGAGCTGAACGTGAACCAGCGTTGTTCCACCTTTACCCAGTCCCTGACCGATGCAAGAGAAGCCGCTAC
This sequence comes from Robinsoniella sp., assembly GCF_034124845.1. Lineage (NCBI taxonomy): Bacteria > Bacillati > Bacillota > Clostridia > Lachnospirales > Lachnospiraceae > Robinsoniella > Robinsoniella sp. The sequence goes on along the minus strand of NZ_JAWYAJ010000297.1, from coordinate 19,888 downwards.
AGCCGGATCATTTGCAGTGACAGCCGCTCTGGATGGAGAAACCGGAAAAATGATTACTTTTAACCGCTCTGCCGGAACACCTTACGACATATCCTGTGGACTTGCAGATGTAAATGAAGTGTGCAACAAAGAAAAAACCGTACCCCTCCAGTGGATTATCAACGATGGCACGGACATCAGCTCAGAGTTTGTGGAGTATGCATTACCGCTGATTCAGGGCAATCCGGCTATTCCAATGAAAAACGGTCTGCCAAATTATGCATATCGAAAATGACATGACAAAGGCACCTGGAAAACCAGGTGCCTTACTTTATTACCATTTCATTCCTCAAAATCTCTACTGCCAGCGAAAGCATTTAAAGGAAGGCATATGCTATAACTTGCTATAGATCCACCACCGTATAATCATGCCCCGTAAAAGGAAGAAATTTCTCCAGAATATCTTTCGTCTTCACTTTCAGGCTGGAGGTATTGATACAGGGGTGGCATCCCATATATTCTGATTCTGCCACTTCCCGGTCAATCACTAAACGTACCCGCTGATCCCGGTCATTCATAAGTCCCATGATACTGACAGAGCCGGGCGTAATATTTAAAAATTCTTCCATATAAGTCTCGTTTGCAAAGGAAAGTCTCGCCACCTGTAACTGGCTGGACAAATCCTTGGTCTTGAATTTCTTCAATCCCGGCATTAACAATAAATAAAATTGTGTCTTCTGACTGTTGCACAGGAATAGATTTTTACAGATCTCTATCCCCAGCCTTTTATCTACTTCATGGCATGCATCTATGGAAGGCGTTACTTCATGGTCCAGCCTTGTGTACGGAATATCTAATTGTTCCAACACATCGTAAACCGCCATTTCCTTTTCCAGACGCCCCGCTGCCTGAGGTCTGGTTGTATATAGTGCGTTATCCATTTAATAAGCCTTTCCCCAGTATACCATCTTCTTCGCCGGTTTGCCGCAATGCACACATACACCTGAAATTTCTTCCTGTACAAATGGAATACAACGTGAAGTCACGCCCACTTCTTCTTTCATGGCATCTTCACATTCCTGGCATCCGCACCACATCGCTTTGATAAAGCCCGGCTTTTCATCCGCGATTTGTTTCATCTCTTCTAAATTATGAGCGGTATAGGTGTGGGTATCTCTGTGGATTCTGGCACGTTCCAGCATATCTGCCTGCATCGTTTCCAAGATTTCTGCTGCTTTGCCTGCAATCTCATCCAACGCAACAACTGTCTTCTCTCTGGTGTCACGTCTTACAATCACCGCCTGGCCTGCTTCGATATCTTTGGGGCCCAGCTCAATACGGATTGGTACGCCGCGCATTTCCTGCTCGGAGAATTTCCATCCCGGGCTCTTATCCGAATCGTCTGCTTTTACGCGGAGTCCTGCTTTTGCCAAGGTGTCCTTCACCTCAAATGCTTTATCCAGAACGCCTTCTTTTTTCTGCTGAATCGGAATCACCATAACCTGTACAGGTGCGATCTTTGGAGGCAGTACCAGTCCGCTGTTGTCACCATGTACCATGATGATGGCACCAATCATACGGGTCGTCATTCCCCAGGATGTCTGATGAACATATTTTAAAGTATTATCTTTATCTGCAAACTGGATACCAAATGCCTTTGCAAATCCGTCACCAAAATTGTGACTGGTTCCTGACTGCAGTGCTTTTCCATCATGCATCAGTGATTCAATAGTGTAGGTTGCTTCTGCACCTGCAAACTTTTCTTTATCCGTCTTCTGTCCGCGAATTACCGGGATCGCCAGTGTCTCTTCGCAGAAATCAGCATAGAGATTCAGCATCTGCTTTGTTCTTTCTTCCGCCTCTTCTGCGGTAGCATGAGCGGTATGACCCTCCTGCCATAAGAATTCTCTGGAACGAAGGAACGGTCTTGTTGTCTTTTCCCAGCGTACTACGGAACACCACTGGTTATAAACCTTTGGAAGATCACGGTGTGAATGGATATCCTTCGCATAAAAATCACAGAACAAAGTCTCTGAGGTAGGGCGTACACACAATCTTTCCTGTAACGGCTCCAGTCCCCCATGGGTAACCCATGCTACTTCAGGAGCAAATCCCTCTACATGGTCTTTTTCTTTCTGCAGCAGGCTTTCCGGAATGAACATAGGGAGATATACATTTTCTACCCCTGTTTCTTTAAAGCGGCGGTCCAGTTCATGCTGAATATTCTCCCAGATCGCATAACCAGCCGGCTTAATGACCATACATCCTTTGACACTCGTATAATCAATCAATTCTGCCTTCTTTACAACATCGGTATACCACCTCGCAAAATCTTCTTCCATCGACGTGATGGCTTCTACTAATTTTTTGTCCTTTGCCATTGTTCTGACTCTCCTTTTTCTATTAAATTCTGCTTCGGGGGATGACCCTTTTCCGCTTGAAAGCGTGTTTGCTTTAGAGCACAAAAAAACTACCGGATCCTCCTATGCCAATACATAAGGGACCGATAGCTTATACGCTTCGGCGGTACCACCCTAATTAACAGCCAAAACACTGGCCATTCTCTCAAACTCCCGTTAACGCCGGAACCACGTTGCATTTTCATGCAAAGCTCCAAGGCAGGTTCCATCTTCTCCGCATAAGAATCTCACACCAACTGATTCTCTCTCTGAAAAGCTTCCAAAATGTACTAATCCTTTTCTTCGCTATATTGTTATATCTTAATATGGTCATTCTAAAATAAATAATTTCATTTGTCAAGCAGGGATTTCTGTAAGACGATATCCCGGTATCTTCTCTGTCATTCTCACTTCCATCCTCTCTACGACCCTCTCTGTCACACAATCTGACAGTTAAACTGTCATCCACTCTTGACATCCTTTTCTTTTATCTATAGACTGTTTCTATACTACATAAGACAACGAAGGAGCTAAATCTCATGACGAATCCGGATCAAAAAAAGGCCGGCCACATATTGGCACTGCTTACCATCATTGTATGGGGCACCACTTTTATTGCAACTAAAATCTTGTTGGATTATTTCAGCGCTACACAGATAATGGTACTCCGCTTTTTTATTTCATATATCGGACTGCTTCTGATCTGTGTCATGAACCGGCAATTTACACTGAAGCACAACTGGAGAGATGAAGCCGGAATCTTCCTGCTTTCCATGTCCGGTGTGACGATATACTACTTTTTCGAAAATACTGCACTTTCCTTTACCCAGGCATCCAATGTCAGTATTTTAGTTGCCTTCGCCCCCATATTCACCGCAATCCTGGCACATTTTTTTACCAAAGATGAAAAATTAAAAAAGAATATTATCTTTGGTTTTATCATAGCAATCATTGGCGTAGTCATGGTTGTGTTTAATGGGGCTGTGGTTCTGAAATTGAATCCGCTTGGTGATGGCATGGCAATTCTGGCAGCTCTTTGCTGGGCAGTTTACTCCATACTTCTAAAAAAGTATATCAATAAATACGATAATTTTGCTCTGACCAGTAAAGTGATATTCTATGGCTTTGCCAGCTCCTATATCATGATGGTGGTATCAGAAAAACGCCTCCTGCCCCCCGCAGCAATTAATACAGAGATTGTTATCTGCCTGCTGTTTCTGGGAATACTGGGAAGCGCCATCTGTTATATAACCTGGAATGTTGCCATTAAAAAGATCGGTATTATTAAAACTAATAATTATATCTACTTAAATCCGTTTATCACGATGGTTGCCGCCTTTTTCATCCTGAAAGAACAGATCACACCTACCGGATTGCTGGGCGCACTGCTTATTGTAGGAGGCGTTATACTCTCCGAGCGCTGATACCATGTTGCTTATTTACATCCCGTTTCCAGGCTGTTCCGCCTTAAAAGATTTTCATAATCTGCCTGGGGTATTGGTCTGGAGCAATAGTATCCCTGAATATAATCACAGGAAATGCTTTCCAGAAATTTATACTGTTCCTTAGTTTCCACCCCTTCGGCAACTACTTTAATACCCAGTTCCCGCGCCAAAGCGATTACACTGGTTATGATCTTCTTGCTTCTGGAATTATTTTCGTAATCGTCGATAAGCGTTTTATCCATTTTCAGAAGGTCAATAGGGATATTCTTAAGGGTATTTAAGGAGGAATAGCCGGATCCAAAGTCATCCATTAAAATGTGAATTCCACTCTGATGGAATTTTTCAAGAATTCCTACCAGAATTTCTTCATTATCCAATAAGACGGTTTCCGTAAGCTCCAGTTCAATCAGATGTACCGGTACCTTATATTTATTTATTATATTCAGATACGTATCCACAAAGTCCTGGCGGTACAGATGAAGCCTCGACACATTCACGGAAATGGGCGCCACCTCATAGCCATCCTCCAGCCATTTTTTAATCTGCCTGCAGACCTCTTCAAAAATATACTGGTCAAGCTGTACAATGGTACCATTATTTTCAAAAACAGGTACAAACTCACCCGGTGTGACTAGGCCCTTTTCCGGGCTCTGCCACCTGACCAATGCTTCTGCACCGTCATAGCACTGCTTTTCAATGTCGAACTTCGGCTGATAATAAATAATAAACTCCCGTTTTTCCAGTGCTGTTTCAAAGTGGTCTTCAATATCCTTGGTTCGGATCTTTCGGTCCCGCATCGTATCATCATAATAACAGCATACCTGAAGCAGTTCCCCTTCAGGACGGTTCAGCGCCATCTTGGCTCTGTCCACCATGGTATCAATTTCATCTACCCCCGGTTCAATCTGATAAATCCCGGCTGTTGCTTTAATCTCATAATGCTTTCCGCCAAAATCCGTCCGGCTTTGCAGATGGGCAATGATATCTTCCACACGGCCCTTAAGCTCTCTTTTGTCCTTTTCCTGAAGCAGCGCCACAAAATGATCGGCAAGCATTCTTGCAAATGCTTCTTTATCTCTCAGGTGTTCCTGAATAACCCCGGCTACATAGGTGAGTGCCCGGTCTCCTTCCGCATATCCAAACAGATCATTTATGTACTGGAATTTATGAATATTAAAACAAACCACCACATATTTCAAATCATGGTTATCTTCCAGAATCTGCTTAGCCTCCACCTTAAACTTATTAAAATTAGTCATACCGGTTGCTTCATCCGTAAAAGCTATTTTCTCAAGGTCTTTTCTGCTGACCTGTCGGATACGGTTGATCTGTAGAATCAGTATGATAATCAGACAGGAACAGAAGAATATAAACAAATATGCCAGGGTTAAGATTTCACCCATACTCTGTTTGATAACTTTTCCCGGAACAACCGTCAGTAAGAACCATTGGTTAACTGATAATGGCTGATAATACATGTAGTATTCCATCTCGTCCCGAAAAACTACATACCCATTATCGCCCTTGCTTACCCCTCTCTTCAGTTCTTTTACAGCACTTTCGTTTTTTCCCGACCGTTCCTGCATAAAACTGTAAATATTATCAAACTGCTTTTCTTCATGGCTTGCCCCTTCTCCTACAATATAATCGCCGTTTCCTTTGATTATATAGCTGTAGCCTTCCCCCGAATAGATTGTTTCAGCCAGGGCGCTTTTAAAATTACTGGTTTCAAGCGTCGCAAAAAGAACACAGCGGAATCCATCCCGAAAATTAACCGGAGCACTGTAAACATTGATCTTATCTCCGCCTTCCACATCCTTTAAGGTATCCGACATCATAACGCTTCCATCCATTGATCTTTTAAAGTAATCCCGTCCATCCAGATCCATCACAACACCATCAGTGGTATATGCAGCTCCATCCGGCATAATAATGCCCATTCTTTTAAAGTCATTGGATTCATCTACCGGTTTTATTTCCTCAATTAATTCATTTACTTCACAAGTATCATGCTGCCCCAGCAAGATTGCCAGATTACTGATGATATCTTTCCCTTTTTCTGCTTCCCGCTGAAATACTTTCGCACTCTGATTTGAGATTTCTGCCAGATTACTCAGCACTTTTTTCTGGGAACTATTATAAAAGAGCTTTGCAAACAGGATACCTGCAGCCGCGATTACCAAAATAATCAATACAATGTCAAGAATTCGACGATTACGTAATCTCTTCTCCATCTCTTCCTCTCTTCCCGTTCCTTTACTGACTTTCATTTCTCCGTATTTATAATATATTTATTATATATCACCCTACTGGCTTGTGCAATAAATTAATCAAAAACATTCCCATGCCTCTAACTAACCCGCATTTAGCATTGAACTTTTCCAGGATTGCTCGTATCCTGCTATATGATCTCTTGAACTTTCCCGGGATTGCTCGTATCCCGCAATCTTTACTCTAGAACTTTCCCTGATTGCTGATATCCCGCAATCTTTACTCTTGAACTTTCCCTGATTGCTCGTATCCCGCAATCTTTACTCTTGAACTTTCCCGGGATTGCTCGTATCCCGGAAATTATCACTTGAACTTTCCTCTGGAAGTGCTATATTTAATTTAGAGCCTGTTTAAAAATTGTTTCCTGACTGCTGTGCGGCACGGCACACTTTATAGGAATTCGTTCCAAAAAGGGGCATAGCGGGCTGCTCAGCCTGAACTTGGAGCCGGTATACCAAAGCGGGGCGTGCAAATGGCAGGAATGAATTTTCAAACAGGCTCTGCAGCACATAGGATTATTGGGGATTTATATGTATCATGAAAGGAGAAGGAATCTATGACACAATTGAATTTTGAAAGCAAAGAAACCGAAGAGTATTATAAGAAAATGCGCAGGACCCTTGGCATCAGCCATCCAAGCCAGTGGAATCACAATCCCTGTATTACAAGAGAAGACGTGGATAATTATGTAAAGGATGCCCAGAATATACTGGCATGCTGACAGAAAACGGATGATGAGGGGAAACCTTCATCATCCGTCTTTTTAAAGTCTGTTTGAAAATTGCTTCTTTACAGGCTCTTTAGTCTGTAACTTACCGTAAATCTTTTTAAATTCTGCTCTCAGATTGTCTTCATTCATTTCAGCCGCCAGGCAGCCTATTTTCGTTACCGCATTTCCTCCGGTAATATTACCATAGCAAATACACTCTATCACATTGCAATTATGATACAGCCCATACATAAAACCGGCTGCAAATGCATCACCGGCACCGGTTGAATCCACATGCTCTGCCGGAGACGCCGGTATTCGGATCTCATTTCCATGATCCAGGAGAAGACATCCCTGATGTCCGGTTTTAATAATTGCCGTGTTCAGATATTTAGACAGCTCTCTCAGCGCATCCCCGGAATTTTCTGTACCTGTAATTTTCATTGCTTCACACTCATTGGGAATAAAATAATCAACATATGGAAAAATCTCATGGTACCATTCCAGGCTGAGAGCGTCACTCCATGCTGAATCCATTACAACGATGCATCCGGCATCCTTCAGCCGCCGGCACAGGTGTCTTTGTTCAATGGTTACGTAAGCAATTTTTCGCCCACGATAGAACTGATAAAGCTGCTGCTCATCTACCGCAAAACATTCCTCCCTGGGTTTATATGAGATAATCCCCCGGTCTTCCCTGCAGGAAACGATGCAGCTCAGTGTAACCGGATCGGGTTCACGGCTTGCCAGCATGTTCTTATATTCCACCCGGTTCTTCTTAAGCTCCTGAGCCAGAAACCGGCTCAGCGGTCCGGTGCCCACATAAGTTGCCAGCTCCACCGGCACTCCCAGCCTCGCCAGCTGAATCAGCGTAGCAACCGGGCCTCCGCCTAACTGCCTGGAACAGCTTTCACTGTAAATTTCCTCTCCAAGTCCGGGCATTCTGGGTGAATTTCCAAAAATAAAATCGATATTTGCAATGCCAAATCCTGCCACACCTTTCTTCATAACCATCCCCCCTGTCTTGCACAGATTATTTGAATACGATCAGCCGGTCTCATCTTGTCTCCTCTCTATTGCGCCATCATAATTTCCAGTATTTTATGGTCGGTATCCTGCATTCCTTCTCTTCCTACACGGCTTACATAGGCAATGGTCGTTTCCAGATCCTTCCCTACAATTCCTTCTCCCTCCCGGAAACGGCATCCGTCTTTCGCCATTTCATATCCCAGCAGTCCTGCCTGGACACCTGCAGCTATCTTTGCAGCACAGGATGGCTTCGCCCCATCACAGATCACGCCGGAAACGGCTGCCAATGTATTGGTAATCGTATCTTCTATCACCGGAAACGGCGCATAATCCAGATAGGCAATCCCGCAGGCTGCAGCACATCCCGCGCTGACTGCACCGCAGTAAGCAGATAATTTACCAATCCCTGATTTCAGGCGGATAGAGACCAGATTGGCAAATGCCAGTGCCCGGTAAAGCGCATCTTCGGAAGCACCGGTCTCCCGTCCATAGAGAACAACCGGAACCGATACCGTAATGCCCTGGTTCCCGCTTCCGGAATTTACAACCACGGGAAGGCTGCAGCCGCTCATCCTGGCATCGCTTCCTGCCGCGGCATAACCCGCCAGTACCCCATAGCGGTTTCCTCTTTCCAGTTCCACCAGGTGCCGCCCCACACTGGCTCCATAATTTTCTTTGATTCCTTCCTCTGCAATTTTCACATTGTAACGGATCTGAGGCTCCAGTATGGGGATCAGTTCTTCTAAGGATACTGCCTGGGCAAATTCATAAATGTCCCGCATTTTTAAGGCATCTGCATTTTTCACCTCTGCTCCCAGACATTCTTTTTGACGGTATTCCCGGGTAAGATCCTTTCCATTACGCACCACCCTGGTAATGTTCATATGGCTTTTTTGTATTTCAGCCTCAGACCAGTTATCGCCGTTTGTAAGGCGCACTCTAATGTACAGGGGCTCATCCGTCTCAGCCAGAGACAGCGTACAGCGGTCTTTCTCCTCCAGCATGGCGCGCACCCGGTCTGTCTCTTCTTTGGTCAGTGTGCTTAACACCTCCAGTTTCCTGTCGGGAGAACCCCCGGCAATACCGCAGAGCGCTGCGGCAGCTACGCCTTTTAGTCCCCCTGTATTGGGAATAGATACGCTCTTTACATTCTTCAGCATATTACCGCTGACCTGGATATCCATGTGCTGAAAACTACACCCCAATGCTTCTTTTGCGCATGCCGCCGCCAGAGCCACAGCACCTGGTTCCGTACATCCCAGCGCCGGAACAATTTCTTCCCTCAGAAGCTGAAGACAGGTGCCTAATTCGATTTTTTTCATTTCTAAAAACCTTCTTTCGCAAATTTCTTTTGAGCGTCTTAAAACTGCTTTCTGATCAAGCCTGTGATACTGTCTAAAGTTATGCTCTGCTCCAGATAAAGCCCTTCCGCCCAATCACATCCTGCGCATACTCCATATTCTTTTGCCATCTGCATTGCATATGGCAGAATATTTTGTGAACGATGGGCACTGCAGGCTGCTTCCTTCACATCCAGTACATCTGAAATGTCCACATATACATCCGGTCTTCTTTTATTCGTCCTCCTGTCTGCACTAAAATACAAGACAGCCTCATAATGCCAGTCGGTTCCATCCTGGGAATGTTTTTTAAGTCCTGCGGTGAAGCAGGCTGCTTTGGTTATCCTGGATACCGCCACATGATCAGGATGGTAATCATCCTCATGAAGAGTTAAAACATAACGTGGAGCGCATGTCCTCAGATGGGGGATCAAAGCCTTTATGGCAGTTTGCCCAAACTCCACCCCCGCATCCGGGAAGTCCAGCATGGCGAAATAATCCAGCCCCAGAACAGAGGCTGCCTTTTCTGCTTCCGCTTCCCGGGTGCTCTGCTCTGCATAACCACCGGATTCTCCCCTGGTCATGATCACAAGTCCTGTGGTACATCCCTCTCTTTTTGCCTTGGCAAAGATTCCTCCGGCGCACACCTCCAGATCATCGGGATGTGCGCAGACTGCTAACAAATCAATCATATTTATACCCCCTCAGTAGCGCAAGCTTGCTTGTGCTATTTCTTAATTATGAACAAGGTTAATTTTTACCTGCTTAACACAAATTTCAAGTTCCAGATGTTATTGCTTCACTCCTGTCGCCGCTATTCCTTCCACAAACTGCTTCTGGAACAAAAAGAATATCAGAATCATAGGCAGAATTGCGATGATTCCCCCTGCCATTACCTGGGGATAATACGTTGTGTGTTCTCCAATCAGCATGGCAAGACCAGCGGAAAGTGTCATTTTTTCCATTGCATTATTAACAATAAGCGGCCACATCAGATCTTTAAACGTAGAGATGGCTGTTAATATTGCCAGAGAAGAAAGTGCCGGCTTGATTAACGGGAGCAAAATTTTATAGTAAATCTGAAAATAACCGCAGCCATCCAATTTAGCGGCTTCATCCAGAGATCCCGGCAGCCCCTTAAAAAACTCACGCAGCATAAATGTTCCAAATGCGCTGAATACTTTGGGAATCCACAAAGCCGTCACCGTATCCGCAAGCCCCAGCTTCACCATAATATCGTAATTTGGAACCAGGAAGATCTGACCCGGTACCATGAGCAGTGCCAGTAACAGGATAAAAATGGCGTCCCTTCCCGGAAACTCCAGCCTTGCAAAAGCGTACGCCGCCATAGAACAAATCGTCAATTCAATTACAATCGTAAAAAACAGAACCACAAAAGTATTTCGGTAAAAATCTAAAAACGGAAATTTATGAACCACCTCTCCATAACTCTCCAGTGTAAATATCTCCGGAAAAATAGTCGGCGGGATCTGAATACTCTCTTCATATGTCTTAAACGATGTTAATATCATCCACAAAAACGGTCCTACTGTAATAACCACACACAGAACCAGAAGCAGATGTAACGGCCATTTTCTACTTTTCATGCCGTATTACCCCTTTCCATACATTCAATTAATCCAGAAAAATGTCAGTCATCGTAAAATACCATTTTTTTCTGGCATACCAGCTGTATTGCCGTTATCACCAGAATCAGAAGGAACAGCATCAGGCTGACCGCAGCGCCATAACCCTTATGAAACTTTACAAATGACTGCTCAAAAAAGTACGTCACAAGAGACCTGGATGCTTCTGTTCCACTGCTTCCCTGGGGTATCATCAGGTAGATGAAGTCAAAAATCTGAAATACATTGATCATGGTGGTGACGCAGACGAAGAAAATAGACGGTGACAAAAGCGGCAGGGTAATTTTTAAAAACCGCTTTACTCCATTTGCCCCATCGATACGTGCCGCCTCCTGGTAACAGCCCGGGATGCCCTGTAGCCCTGCAAGCAGAATGATCACCTGGTAAGCAACACTTGCCCATATAAACACTACTGAGATTGAAATCAATACAACACCGGAGTCCGACAGCCAGGCAACCGGTCCGATTCCCACTGCCCCAAGTATTTCATTGATCAGTCCAAATTTATAATTCAGCAGCCATTTCCATAAAAGTCCAATTGCCGCCGGCAGCGTAACCGCCGGCAGAAACAGACAGACTCTGTACAACCCGATACCTTTCACTTTTGTATTTAACAAAACAGCCAGCAAAACGGACAATACTACCACCAGAGGCACACAGATTACCACGTAGAGCAGTGTATTCAGGAGTGCCCTGTAAAAATCCGCATCCTGGAATAGCTGTATGTAATTCTGTAATCCGATAAATTTAGGCACACCGAAGCTGGATTTATTTGTAAAGCTATAATAAATATTCTGAAAGAAGGCCCCGATAAAGAATACAGCCACTCCCGCCATCAACGGCAAAATCATCAGGTATCCTGCTATAATTTCCTTGCGTTTTCCTTTCCTTTTGATACTTTTATATGTCTTCATGCATTTCCCCCAACCTGATCCGGGGCGGCATAAGGGCTATTGCCCAACCGCCCCAAAACTAATTTATGATTCGCTGTCCAAAGCCTTCTGGGTAACTTCCTGCATCTGCTGGCATCCTTCCTGCGGTGTAAGTTCTTTTGCAAATATTTTTGCTGAAATTTCATTTACAGAAGGCAGCCAATCCGCCACACTTGGTGATGTAGGGAATAGTTCACCATTCTTTGCAGCTTCAAAGAATACATTTGCATCTACATGTTTAAAATTTGGTGTATAGTATTTCTGGGCACTGATTAGAGCGGGCATATCAATTTTTGCCTCTGCCTGCATTTTATTAGACTCTTCTCCCGAGAGATATTTAATCAGTTCCCATGCCGCATCTTTTTCTTTGCTGGCTGCATTCATGGCAAATCCCAACCCGCCAATTACACTGTGGTTGTTTTCGTCTTTTTTTGGCATGGAAATCGTTCCAATATCGGATGCAAAACTGGATTCATCCAGTACGGCTGCCTTCCAAGATCCCATAAAAAGGATAGCTCCCTTTTGAGACAAAAACAGATCTGTACCTTTCGTATCAGAAAGCACTTCACTGCCCGGCATTAACTGCTGATCCATCAGATCTATGATATCCTGATATGCTTTTATCGTTTCCGCCTGGTCAAATCCGGCTGTTTTATTATCTTCACTCAGCACATATCCTCCGTTTTGGGCAATAAAGTTAAAGAACGAGGGCTGGGGATCTAATTCCATTAAGATCGGGTATTCATCAGAGCCCTGTTTAGTAATCTGACTCTTCAGCTGTTCAGCTGCTGCCCTCATATCATCCCAGGTCCAGCCTTCCTTTGGCTGCTCCACTTTATATTTATCAAAAATAGATTTATTGTAGAATACCTGAACGGTATCCATCCCCTTTGGCATACAATACTGCATTTCATTATAATTGTAAGCTCGGGCTACCACATCTACATAGTCACTCAGCTGAATTGTGTCTTTCTCAATATAGCTGTCCAGCGGTTCCAGAACCCCCGCCTCTGCATATTTCGGCAGATAAGTATTCATCCAGAAGACATCTGCCGCGCTGTCCGCACCCATGGCTGCATCCAGCTTCGTCCAATACTGAGACCATGGGGTCAGCTGCACATCCACATGAATATCCGGATGCTCCTCCTCAAACTTAGCAACAATTTCATCAAACACCGGTTTTTGCACTTCGTCCCAGAGTGAAAACGAAATATTGACTTTTCCCGCTTCCTTGCTGTCCGCTTCAGATGTTCCGTTTTCTGATTTAGGGGTACTATTGTTTCCGCCCGTTCCGGTGCTGCCGCCGCATCCTGCCAGCATAACTGCCCCCGCCATTACCGCCGCCATTGTAAACCCTAATACTTTCTTTTTGTTCATTTTCCTTCCTCCGTTTTCTTTCTGTTTTCTCTGCAGGTTCCCCTCTTAAATATTTTATATGGAATTGTAATCTCCACATTTTCTTCTTTTTCCAGATCCAAAAAGGTGTTCAGCGTAAGTTCAACCATCTTCTTAATGGGCTGGGCAATGGTACAAAGCTTGGGCGCTATATGCTCTGACATACTGATTCCGTCAAATCCCAGTACCGAAATATGTTCCGGCACATACAGACCATTTTCATAAAGTGCACTGATTGCTCCCATTGCTGCTTCATCGCTGAAAGCAAATACAGCGCTAAATGACAATCCCTTCTGCAATGCCTGCCTGGTAAGCCAGTATCCATTTTCATAAGTAAGATCCCCATACTTTGCGAGCGCCTCCTCAAATGGCACCCCAAACTCTTCATAAGCCCGTTTACACCCTGTAATTCTCTGAAATCCTGAGCTGATGCTTTTGGGATAATCAGATAGAATCAGTATTTTCTCATGTCTTAATTCCAGCAGATATTTTGCCCCCTCATACGCTGCCGACAAATCATTTATATGTATCATTTTGCACCGGACATCCGAGCTGATCCCCCCAAACATCACCATTTTAATATTCTTAGCAGCGATGTAGTTCATCATACTGCTGTTCATATTCTCTTCCAGATAGATAACCCCTGTGATATTCAATTCCCGGAAAAACAGTTTATAACTTTCATCATCCGGTGATGTGGGAATAAACACCAGCCGATAACGGTATCTGGGTGCCGCTTCCAGTATCTCCTTTAAAACTTCACTAAAATATGCCAGCTTCAGATCCGGAATTAAAACAGCAATAACCCCCGGGTCTATATGTTTGTGAACCGGTACATAATCCAGCTCTTTTACGGCTTCCTCGATTCTTCTCGCCGCATCATCCGAAACAACATTTGTTCCATGAAAATATCGTGATACAGTCGCCGGTGATACCCCAGCCGCACGAGCAACTTCCCGTATTGTTGACCCCATTTCATCACCACCCGTTCTTTTTTATTTGTATAAATAGCACAATTTTTATTAATATTTTTCTTTTTTTATGATAAATACATTATATATTACCGTAAAAGGACCGTCAATATTGTTTCATATGTTTCATAATCCTTTCATATGTTTCATTTTTTTCATAGATATATACAACTTTTTAGACTATTCAGTCAGCTTTTAGGATCCCCGCAAAAACATTGGTACTGCAGGCACTATATTTCGGGGTCAAGCAAACTTTATAAAAAGCTTTTCAAGAGAAGGGAGCGAGCCAGGAGGAACATTATGAAAGCTTAACGAAAAAAAGATGAGAGAAAGGGGATACCCTTTCTACTCATCCTTTTTACAATTCAAATATTCCAGAAACAGTTCCAGCTGTTCCGCCTTTCCGTACAAATATCCCTGGTATATATCACATCCCAGCCGCGCCAGTACATCCCGCTGCTCTTCCGTCTCCACGAACTCCGCTACCACTTTAAAGTGCAGAGACTCCGCCAGCTGCATTATGCCAAGCACAATATTTTCTGAACGTTTATTCATCAGCTGCTTTACAAGACTTCCATCCAGCTTTACCTCTTCAAAAACATTCTGCTGCAGGTAAGTCAAAGAGCTGTGCCCCATTCCAAAATCATCCATACTGATCTGAATTCCCATCTTACGCAGCTGCTCGATCCGATTGATGATGGCATCTGTTGTACTGAAAAGTGCCCGCTCCGTAAGTTCGAATACCAGGATTACATTTCCAAAAGTGTACTTCCCAAGAATTTCCCTGACCCGGTCCACAAAGTCCTCTTCCTCCAACTGATAAGGAGACAAATTAACGGAAATATGTATGGGTTTGTCGTAAACCTTCTGAATCTCTTCTATGTTCCTGCACGCTTCTTCAATAATATAGTACCCCAGGGTGTTTAAATATCCCGATTGCGCCGCCAGAGATATGAGCAGCGGAGGTGAGATATAGCCCGCTACCGGATGCTTCCACCTAAGAAGCGCTTCCCCGCCATAGACAGATCCGTCCCGGTGCACCTGAACCTGGTAAAACAGCTCCAGATGCTTTCGTTTCATAGCATTATTCAAATCCACAGCCAGGGTCTTGGCAGCATAATTGTATTCATACGAGTTATCCAGAAAGGAAGGAATTCTGCCCTTTTCTTCACCCGTCTGCATATCCTTCTGAATCATTAATACCTCATGTGTGAAATCTTCCGTCTGCTTCCTTTCACTTCGTTTCACGAATGGGATATAGATAAATACCCCCATTGCAATATTAAAAAGCTGCAAAAGGCTTCCTGCAACAGAGCCTGTAGCCGTATACCCGCTCAAAATTACCGGAGAAGTCCATTCAACCGAATTCGTTACCAGTGGAACCAGACCCAATGTCATGGCTGAGCTGCTGACAATGGCCATAACAATTGGCGTTAAGATAAATGGAACAATCATTATGGGATTAAATATAACAGGAAAGCCAAACACAACTATCTCGCTGATATTAAACAGCACAGGCACGCAGGAAAATTGTGCAAGCCGCTTATTGTGGCTCTTCTTTGCAGCCACAAACAGGGCAATAATCAGGCAAAGCGCTGTACCGCAGCCGCCAATAAAAACAAATACATCCAGAAATGTTTTGGAATAGATCTCGGTGGGCTGGCTTCCGGACGCAATTAAAGCCTGATTCACATCGATACCCTGCTCAAAAAGCCGCTTCGCCACCGCATCCAGGGTATTCGTCCCATGTATGCCAAAAAACCACAGCAGATGAGAAAAGAAAATATACAAAACCACCCCCAGTATATTTCCACCAATCTTTTCAAACAGTTTCAGGAACAGATAGGAACCAAAGTTCATAATATTCCCATCCCCCATCACTGCCCGCAGTCCAATTCCAAGGATAGTAAACAGTATAATAATTCCAACCGTAGGCAGCAGACTCCGCATTGCCTGGTTAAAAATGTAATCCGCACCAATTGTATGTAGTTTTTCAAATTTATTGTAAAATTTCATCCCCTGGCGAAACATGGCACAGGACAACACCGTAATAAACATTGCTGTAAAAACCCATTCCGCTCCAAAAATATACTCCGTCTGGTTTTGCAGCCCGCCCAGAAAAGCCAGATAGGAACAGATCGCAATAGTGGGATAGAAATTCAGATCCTCTTTTCCCACCAGTTTTCCAATAGAGATGCTTATGGTAAAAATGAGGATCAAAGCTAACGATCCCAGCGTAAGATTATAGATAATTGTAAAAAATTCCGAGAGTTTTCCGCCTAGTAATCCATGGACAACATTCTGGTATGCCTGCCACGGAAAAGTATTCAGCAAAAGGGCAAATGAACCGATCAGAAGGAACGGAATCGCCAGACTCAACCCCTGTTTCACTGCAAGTCCGTACAGGGTACTTTGTAATTTTAATTTCTTTTTCATCTTCATTCAATACAATCCTCTCTATAAAATCAAAACCTGGCTAGTAAATCATTGCTTAAATAATTCAGCGAAACACGCAGGATGAATTATTGTTCTGAGACTATACCTTTACTTTATGTTTGTTAGTATATCATAAAAAAACGCTGCCGCCTACGAATAAATCACAGAACAACAGCATCTTTTTTTCTATTTGCATCTCCCATACACTTAGCCATAAAACCACAAAAAGAACCATTGCACATTAGGTCATATGCAATGGTTCTAATATCATAATTACAAATTTTTATTTGTATAATGGTCCGTAAGCTGCACAAGCTCTGTAATCCTGACCTTCTTTATCCTGTCCGAATGCATTCCAGGAAGCTGGTCTGAAGATGTCTTCTTCCGGTACGTTATGCATAGCAACCGGAATTCTTAACATAGAGCACATTGTGATTAAGTCTGCTCCGATGTGTCCGTAGCTGATTGCACCGTGGTTAGCGCCCCAGTTATTCATTACATCGTAAGCTGTCTTAAATGCGCCTTCTCCGGTTGTTCTTGGTGCAAACCATGTACATGGCCATGTATAGTCTGTTCTCTTCCATAATTTATCAGATACTTCGTCCGGAAGTTTTACAGTATGTCCTTCAGCGATCTGAAGAACCGGTCCTAAGCCTTTTACCAGATTCAGACGGATCATGGTTACCGGCATCTCAGCTTCTGTTAAGAAACGGGATGAGAATCCGCCTCCTCTGAAATATCCGTTATCAGCAGGATTCCAGGTAGTTGCATTCATGATTGCATCCTGATCTGCTTCTGTAACGTCATACCATGGCTTCATAACGCCATTGCCGTTTTCATCTTTTGCCTGTCCGTTTGCATCGAGGCAAGCTGCGCCAGAGTTGATTAAGTGGATAAATCCGCCTGCATCTTTCGCAACACCTTCAATATCATATCCGGTAGCTTTCTTAACTGCTTCCGGGCTCCAGTATGTACGAACATCTGCAAAGATCTGTGCTCTGTTGGTCAATAATTTCATGAACATCATGCCAAGACCGTTTAATACGTCATTTTCTGTAGCCAGGATATATGGCTCTCTTGCTCCATTCCAGTCAAAGGAAGTATTTAACATTGCTTCCGGGAAATCACAGTTTGGATAGAAATCTGTCCACTGTCTCTGTCCCTGGAATCCTGCTGCGATCGCATTGTGTCCGATTGCTTCTTCAGAGAATTTCGGATCCAGGTTCTTATTTCCATTCATTAAGTCTTTGATGATACACATCATCTTAACTACGAATTCAAAATCTTTTTCTTTCTGCTCGTCAGATACCTGTAATTCAGGTGGGTTCTTGTCGAATCCGATTTTGCATTTTTCTTTGGACCATGCAAGAGCTTTCTTGAATTCTGCTTCATCATAGATACCTTCTGTCATACGACGGATGATTTCTACTTCATCAACAGATTCCACTCTCATGCCTAAGTATTCTTCGATAAATGCAGGATCAATGATAGATCCGCCGATTCCCATACAGATGGAACCGATCTGTAAATAAGATTTTCCTCTCATGGAAGCTGCTGCTACAGCTGCACGGCCAAATCTTAATAATTTATCTTTTACATCACAAGGAATCTCTGTGTCGTCTGCATCACAAACGTCATGTCCGTAGATACCAAAAGCAGGAAGTCCTTTCTGAGCATGTGTAGCCAGAACGGATGCAAGGTAAACAGCACCTGGTCTCTCTGTACCATTGAATCCCCAAACACCCTTGATTGTGTTCTTGTCCATATCCATTGTCTCAGCACCATAGCACCAGCAAGGAGTAACTGTCAATGTGATATCAACGCCTTCTTTTCTGAACTTTTCAGCACAGGCTGCTGTCTCACCAACACGTCCGATTGTAGTATCTGCAATTACAACTTTAACCGGTTCACCATTTGAATATTTTAAATTCTCTTCGAATAATTTAGCTGCTGATTTCGCCATGTTCATAGTCTGCTCTTCCAAAGAACCTCTTACATCCAAAGCGCCTCTACGTCCGTCAATTGTTGGTCTGATTCCGATTACTGGGTATCCACCGATCAATCTGCTTTCTGCCATTTGAAATTACCTCCATTTTAATAAATTGTTTGGTTTGTTTATACACTTTACACAATGCGGTTTTATCCCGTCCGCATTTTATGTACTAAGTATACAACATATTTTTTCATTTTGCACGTAAAATTATGTTAGGATATGGACAATTTTTGTGATTTTTGTTATACTATATCATCAACACAAAAATGGAGTTAAACGTTTTAAAACAGAATTTGAAAGAACACGAGGTCAAACACATACTATGAAAGCATTCCATGAAGTCCGTTCCTATGATTCCGATTTTATGGTATGGCATTCATCCTATGAGAATATCAGCTTCCTGGCACACTGGCATCAGGAAATCGAATTTATTTATGTCCGCCAGGGCAGTGCCCATTTCAGCATCAATGATGATATTTTTACTGCCCACGCCGGTGACCTGGTCATTGTGGACACGGGTGATTTCCATTACAGTGACTCGTCAAATATGGAGAATGTCCTGGAATTCATTATCTTTGATCCTGGCATTATCAGTTCTCTTTATCACCACTCCCAGTTTTCCCACCCCTGCGTGACCAGAGAAATGCTGGAATCCTACGGCATGAATGAAACGCTGGTATCTCTGCTGGACCGGGTAGGCGTGGAACTTAAGAACAAGGAAGCTTATTACAAAGAGATCATTACAGCCGCCTTAAGGGAATTCTGGTATCTGCTGAAACGCAGACTGCCAAAGAATGACAGCGGCCTGCAGAGCACCAGTAAACGCATCAACATGCTATACGACATGCAGCAGCTCTTATCTTATATGGAAGAACACTATGCCGACAATATTACGCTGTCATTTGCCGCAAAGCAAATGAATTTCAGCGAAAGCCACTTTTCCAAAGTATTTAAAAAACTGATCGGGATTAATTTTGTCACCTATCTGAATATGGTACGCGTAGAGCACGCTGCCAACGAACTTAAAAATACCAGCAGCAAGGTCACAGACATTGCCATTGACTGCGGTTTTAATAACATTCGAACATTTAACCGGGTATTTAAGGAAATTACGGGCTGTACCCCAAGTGAATTTTTAAAACTGACAGATCCGGATTCCTATAATCTTACTTATTATAAGCGTAAATCCTCGGAACAGGAATTCGTAGAGAACGATTCCCTGACCGTTGTAAAAAATATACCATCGGAGGTACTGCCATGACCAACCCCATACTTTACCGTAAACGCCTGATCCCGGAGGAATGCGTCTTATTAAAAGATGATATCCTGCTCTACCGGGATGA